>SHVB01000011.1 GCA_009694375.1 Acidimicrobiia bacterium | reverse complement strand
ACTACATCGCCCCCATCTCGGCCGAGCGCGCCGCGGTGCAATACGAAGCACGGGACTAACGCCGAGCCCACCACCAAGGAGCGCACCGCCGCCTCGCCACCGGTGGTACCCAGGCCGCGCTACTCGATGCGCATTCCGGAGATGGCTCGGCTAATCACCAGCTGCTGGATCTGCTCGGTGCCTTCGAAGATGTCCATGATCTTGGCGTCGCGATGGAACCGCTCCACCGGGTACTCGCGCACGTAGCCGTAGCCCCCGAGGATCTGCATGGCGCGCTCGGTGACCCACGTGGCGGTGCGACCGGCCTTGAGTTTGCACATCGAACCCTCGGCGTTGGTGTAGCCGCCGTTGTTGGCCAGCCAGGCGGCTCGCCACACCAGGAGCCGGGAGGCATCGATCTCGGTGGCCATGTCGGCCAGCATGAAGGCAATGGCCTGGTTCATGATGATCGGCTTACCGAACGCCTGGCGCTCCTTGGCGTAGTCACGCGAGTACTCATACGCGGCGCGAGCGATGCCCACCGCCATCGCCGCCACCGCCGGTCGGGTGCTTTCGAAGGTAGCCATCGCCGGCTGCTTTTCCCCGGTGCGCTGATGACCACGGGCCTTGTCCAACCGGGCATCGAGCTTCTCTTTCCCGCCGAGCAGGCAAGCACCGGGCACACGCACGTCCTCCAGTACCACCTCGGCGGTATGCGAGGCGCGGATGCCGTGCTTCTTGTACTTCTGGCCCTGCGAGAGGCCCTGGCTGTTGGGGGGAATGATGAAGCTGGCCTGGCCCCGGCTCTTGAGTTCCGGTTCGACCGAGGCCACCACCACATGGATGTTGGCGATGCCGCCGTTGGTGATCCATGCCTTGGTGCCGTTGAGCACCCACTCATCGCTGGCCTGGTCATAGACGGCCCGGGTGCGGAGCGAACTCACATCGGAACCGGCGTCGGGCTCAGACACGCAAAAGGCGCCAAGTTTCACGTCATCGGCGTCGCCGTAGCACTGCGGCACCCACTCCATGACCTGCTCGGGCGTGCCCGCACCGGCGATGCCGGCCGCCGCCAGCCCCGAACCGAAGATCGACAGCCCGATGCCGGCATCGCCCCAAAAGAGCTCCTCGATGGTCACCGGCAGGGTGAGGCCCGTGGGGTCGCCCATGAGCGCCTGAGCCATGAAGTCCATTCCGTACAGGCCGATTTTGGCGGCCTCTTGGAGGATCGGCCACGGCGTCTCTTCGCGCTCGTCCCACTCTTCTCCCGCCGGTCGCAACACCGTGTCGGCGAATTCGTGGACCCAACTCTGCAGTTGCAGTTGGTCCTCGTTCAGCTGCAGGGAAAACTCGGCCACGGGAAGAACCTCGTCTCAGGGAGAAGGGATCAAGTTACCGTTAGGTAACAACCCTCCTGACGATACCCGAAACAACGACGACTGGCGCAAGTCGCCGTCGATTCCCCGCCGCTCTCACCCCCCCGAACGGCGCCAGGTGGTTCCCGTCGGGGTGTCGAGAATCTCGATTCCCTCCGCCGAGAGGGCATCGCGCAGACGGTCCGAAGTGGCGAAATCCTTCGCCGCCCGGGCCGCCTGGCGTTGCGCCACGAGCCCATCGATCCGGGGATCGCTCCCCTGCTCGTCGGCATCGGGCGCCACGGCATCGGCGAGGCCCAAGCCGAGGGCACGGTCGGCATCGGTGAGCAACGCCCACGTGTCGGCCGGGGATAGGCCGGGGTCACGCACGGCCTCCCACACCACTGCGAGGGCTTGAGGAGCCTTGAGATCATCGGCCAGGGCACTCCAAAAGCGGCGGCGATACGGATCGACCGCCGCCGGGTTCGACGTCCCCCCAGCGGCGCGAGCAACCGCGGCATGGCCCACGAGACGCCGCAGAGCCGTGTTGGCCGCCTCCATGGCCTCCCAACTAAAGGCCTGTTGCTGGCGATAGTGGGCCTGGAAGGTGAAGTAGCGAAAGGCCAACGGATCCAAACCGCGTTCCACGATCGTGTCCACCACCAACACATCGCCTTTGGACTTGGAGATCTTGGCCCCGCCGAGGTCCAGGAACTCGTTGTGCATCCAGGTGCCCACCCACGGGTGCACGTCGAGCACGCACTCGCTCTGGGCCACCTCGTTGGTGTGGTGCACGCGCTGATGATCAACCCCGCCGGTATGGATGTCGAAGCGCTCCCCGAGGTACTTCGTCGCCATGGCCGAGCACTCGATGTGCCATCCCGGAAAGCCCCGTCCCCAGGGCGAGTCCCACTCCTGCTGGCGCACCATCCCGGGCGGGGTGAGTTTCCACAGCGCGAAATCGGCGGGGTGGCGCTTGGCCTCGATGTGCTCGATGCGGCCGCTCGTGGTCATCTCGTCGAGGTCGAGACCGGCAAACTCCGCGTAGCGGGGGAAAGTCGACACATCGAAGTACACGCCGTCGTCCACCACATAGGTGTGGCCCTGCGCTTGGAGGATCTCCACCATGGCGATCTGCTCGGGGATGTGGCTGGCCGCTCTCGGCACGATGTCGGGCTCTTGGCAACCGAGCCGGCGACGATCGGTGGCCCACTGCTCGGTAAAGTGCGCGGCAATCTCGGCGGCGGACCGCCCGGTAGCGGCAGCGGCTTGTTCGAGTTTGTCATCGCCGTCGTCGGCGTTGGACACCAGATGGCCCACATCGGTGATGTTGGTGACGTAGGTGACCTCATAGCCCGCCGCCGTCACCACCCGCCGCAGGAGATCCGGGATCACCTGACTCCGCATGTTGCCCAGGTGCTGCGGGGCGTAAACGGTGGGGCCGCACGAGTAGATCCCCACCCGCGGGGGGGCCAGCGGCACAAAGGGCTGCACCCGACGGGTCCGGCTGTCGTAGAGCCGCAGGTCCTCGAGACCGGGAGTCGGCCGGATGGTGCTCACCGCCTCATCATGACCGATGCGCCCCTCCGGCTCCGACCGAACCCACCCGGGGCCACCCCGCGTCAAGGGCAATCGTGGTGCGCCAGCGCCCGCAACTATCCTGCGCCCCCGTGACGACCATCCCCGACAAGCCGTCCCTCGACGGGCTCGAAGCCAAGTGGCGCCAGCAATGGGATGCCGACGGCACCTACCGCTTCGACCGCACGAAGGGGCGCGCCGAGGTGTTCTCGATCGACACCCCGCCTCCCACGGTGAGCGGCACGCTCCACCCGGGCCACGTGTTCAGTTACACCCACACCGACCTCATCGCCCGTTATCAGCGCATGCGCGGCAAAGAGGTGTTCTATCCGATGGGTTGGGACGACAACGGGCTGAACGTGGAGCGCCGGGTGCAACTGCTCACGGGCACGATGGTGGACCCCACCCTCCCCTACGACCCCCACTTCCGCCGCCCGGTAAAGGTAGACCCGAAGGCACGCGCCGTTCCCGTGAGCCGACCCAACTTCATCGAACTGTGCGAAGAGGTGGTCCCGGAGTTTGAGGCGGCGTACCACGACCTCTGGGCCACCGTGGGTCTCTCGGTGGACTGGGACCACACCTATACGACCATGGGGGCCAAGGCCACGCGCACCAGCCAGCGGGGCTTCCTGCGTCTGGTGCAGCGCGACCTCGCCTACCGATCCGAGTCGCCCACGCTGTGGGATGTGGACATGCGCACGTCGGTGGCCCAGGCCGAACTCACCGACAAAGAGTTGCCCGGCGCGTACCACAAGCTCGTGTTCGCCGGCCCGAACGGTCCGCTCCTCATCGACA
This sequence comes from Acidimicrobiia bacterium, assembly GCA_009694375.1. Classification (NCBI taxonomy): domain Bacteria; kingdom Bacillati; phylum Actinomycetota; class Acidimicrobiia; species Acidimicrobiia bacterium. The sequence goes on along the minus strand of SHVB01000011.1, from coordinate 70,857 downwards.
CCACTCGCCCGGAGTTATTGCCGGCCTGTGTGGCGGTGGTCGCCCATCCCGACGACGAGCGGTTCCAGCCATTGTTCGGTCAATCCGCCGTCACCCCGCTGTTTGGGGTGAGCGTGCCGATCCTCGCTCATGAACTCGCCGACCCCGAAAAGGGCACCGGGATCGCCATGATCTGCACCTTCGGTGACACCACCGACGTGGTCTGGTGGCGTGAGTTGGAACTGCCGGTGCGGGCCATCGTGCAGCGCGATGGTCGGTTACGGCCGGTGACCTGGGGTGACCAGGGCTGGCCGAGCCAAGACGTCGAAGGGGCCCAACGGTCCTACGACGAACTCGCTGGCAAGACGGCCAAGCAAGCCCAGGCCCGCATCGTCGAACTGCTCCTCGAGGCCGAGGCCATCGACGGCGAGATCCGCCCCATCACCCACTCGGTGAAGTTCTGGGAAAACGGCAGCCGCCCCTTGGAGATCGTCACCAGCCAACAGTGGTTCATCCGTTACCCGCCGAAGGAGGAGATGCTGGCCCGCGGCGCCGAACTCACCTGGTGGCCCGACTTCATGCGGGTGCGCTTGGAGAACTGGGTGAATGGGCTCATGGGCGATTGGAACATCACCCGCCAACGCTTCTTCGGCGTGCCCTTCCCCGTCTGGTACCCCATCGATGCCGATGGCCGCACCAACTTCCTCGCCCCCATCCTGGCCGAAGAAGCGTCGTTGCCCATCGATCCCACCACCGCGGTTCCCCCCGGCTTCACGGAGGCCCAGCGCAACCAGTCCGGCGGCTTCGCGGCCGATCCCGACGTCATGGACACCTGGGCCACCTCCTCGCTCACCCCGCAGATCGTGTGCGGCTGGGAGGACGACCCCGACCTGTTCGAACGCACCTTCCCGATGGACCTGCGCCCCCAGGCTCACGAGATCATCCGCACCTGGCTTTTCGCCACCGTGGTGCGCAGCCACTACGAGCACAACACGCTGCCGTGGGCCAACGCCGCCATCTCGGGATTCATCGTGGACCCGGACCGCAAGAAACTGTCCAAGTCGGCCGGCAACATGCCCGATGATCCTGTGGTCCTGTTGCAGCGCCACGGTGCCGACGCCGTGCGCTACTGGTCGGCCAACGGTCGCCCCGGCATGGACATGAGTTTCGACGAAGGCCAGATGAAGATCGGTCGGCGGTTGGCCATCAAACTGCTCAACGCATCAAAGTTTGCTCTCAGCTTCGGGGCGGCCACCGGCGAGGTCACCGAACCTCTCGACCGCGCCATGCTCCTGCGTCTGGCCGATCTCATCGACGACGCCACGGCCTGCTTCGACCGGTTCGACTACGCCCGCGCCCTAGAACGCACCGAGTCGCACTTCTGGACCTTCTGCAACGACTACCTCGAACTGGTGAAGAACCGTGCCTACCGTGACGACGACGGGGCCCGTTCGGCACGCGCCGCCCTCGGCCCGGCCCTCGAGGCCATCCTCAAATTGTTCGCCCCGTTCCTGCCCTACGTCACCGAAGAGGTGTGGTCGTGGTTCCAGACCCACAGCATCCACCGTTCGACCTGGCCCGAATCGGCCGCCCTGCGGTCCCTGGCGGGCCCCAGCGGCGACCCGGCGGTGCTCACGGTGGCGGCGGAGGTACTCACCGAACTACGCCGGGCCAAATCTGAAGCCCAGCAATCCATGCGCACGGCCGTAGAGCGAGTGGTGGTCACCGACACCCCCGAGCGGCTCGGCTGGCTGGAGGCAGCCCGCGGTGATCTGTGCGCGGCGGGGGTGGTGACCGAACTCATCACCACCCCCGGCGATGCCTTCGCCGTAGTGGTCACCCTCGCTACGAGCGAATAGTCCACGCACGGCCGACGGTCGGCGGATGATTGCCGACACCGCTCCGGGCTCCCCTAGGCTTCCGGTCGATGCGAATCGACGTCGACCCCCACCCTGTTGACCGTCGATCACCACTTCCCGCCCCCTCCCGGTGCGAACCGAGGGCCCTCACCCCATGACCACCGGCATCGACGCCCCCTCCAACCCCCCCGTGGCCCCGGCGACGGTCGCAGCGCCCCAGCCGGTACCCGTGATGAGCGGGGTCCCGCTCCCCGCCGACAACCTTCGCTACCGCGCCAAGCGCAAACTGCTCGGTCAACCGCTGAACAGCAACGAGCTCGACCACCAGCGCCTCGGCAAGCCCACCGCGCTAGCCGTGTTCGCGTCGGACAACCTCTCCTCTAGCGCGTACGCCACCGAAGAGATCCTCCACGTGCTGGTGCCGGCCATCGGGTTGTTGGCCTTCTCGCTCGTCATGCCGATCACCCTCGCCCTACTGGTGATGCTGGCGCTCTTGATCCTCTCCTACCGGGAGACGATCAAGGCCTACCCGTCCGCCGGTGGTGCCTACCTCGTCACGCGCGACAACTTCGGCATCGTGCCCGCCCAGGTGGCTGGCGCCGCTCTGCTGATCGGCTACATCCTGACGGTTTCGGTTTCGGTGTCGGCCGGCACGGCGGCCCTGGTCTCTTCGTTCGAGGTACTGAGCCCGGCCCGGGTGCCGATCTCGCTCGGGTTCATCGCCATCGTGATGTACGGCAACCTGCGGGGCGTGAAGGAAAGCGGGAGGGTCTTCGCCGCTCCCACCTACTTCTTCATGCTGAACATGGCCGCACTCCTGATCTTCGGCCTCATACGGTACCTCAGCGGCGACCTCCCGCTCCTCGGTACCGCCGCGGAGGGCAGTCTCCCCATCGGTGAGGCCAGCGCCGGCGCCGGGCTCTGGTTCGGAGCCTCCGCTTACATCCTCGCCAAAGCCTTCGCCTCCGGCGGTTCCGCCGTCACCGGCGTTGAAGCCATCTCCAACGGGGTGCCCGCCTTCCGGGAGCCCGCCTGGAAGCACGCCCGCCAGACGCTGGTGCTCATGGGGGCCGGTCTCGCGGTCATGTTCTTCGGGATCTCGATGCTCGCCAGCAAGATCAAGGTCATTCCGTTCGAGAACGGCACCCCCACGGTCCTGGCCCAGATCGGCGAGGCCGTCTACGGCACCAGCGAGTTCGGGCCCGCCCTCGGTTACCTGCTGCAGGCCTCAACCATGCTCATCCTCGTCTTGGCGGCCAACACTGGCTTCGCCGACTTCCCCCGCCTGGCCAGTGTTCAAGCCAGCGATAGTTTCCTCCCCCGTCAACTCACCAAGCGCGGCCATCGCCTCGTGTTCTCCAACGGCATCGTTTCGCTGGCGGTCAGCGCCGGACTCCTGGTGATCCTCACCGGGGCCGAGGTGACCAAACTGATCCCCCTTTATGCCATTGGCGTGTTCGTGGGCTTCACGCTCTCGCAGGCCGGAATGACCCGACACCACCTCCGTTATCGCGAGCAAGGCTGGCGACTGAGCCTGCTGCTGAACGGCGTGGGAGCGCTGATCTCCGCTGCCGTGGTACTCATCGTGCTGGTCACCCGCATCACTGATGCCTGGGTGATGTTGGTGATCATGCCGCTGTTCGTACTTCTCCTGTTGCGGCTCAACCGTCAGTACCAACGGGAGGCGGAGTCGCTCGAACACGACGTACCGGCAGCCGCCACTGCCCCGATCCTGCGGCGCCATGTAGTGCTCGTGTTTGTCGATCGCCTCGACATGGCTTCCGCCCGCGCCATCCAGTACGCCCGCACACTTACCCCCGACGAACTACGCGTGGTGCACTTCGCCATCGACGATACCGCCGCCCAGAACTTGGTCGAGGCCTGGCAAAACACCGGCCTGAAGCGCGTACCCCTCGAGATCGTGGAGTGCCCCGACCGGCGGCTGCTGCGGGCCACGGTGGAGTGCGTGGCGCGTGAGTTGGCCGACGGTGATACCGAAGTGTCGGTGCTCCTTCCGGAGCGCAAGTACAAGGGAATCTGGCACCGGGTGCTCCACGACAAGACAGCCGACGCCATCCTCGAAGAGGTATCCCGGCTTCCCCATGCCAATGTCACCACCGTGCCGTTCCACCTCGATTCGGGAAAGACGGCTCCCTTGGATCTCCCGATCACCCCGCCAACCCACGACGACTCTGGGCGACAGGTGGTGACGCCAACTCCCGACCGCTCCACCACCGACCCCGCCGTGACCCTCGCGCCCGGATGCATCCCGATTACCGATGCTCACTGGCGACAACGAGTGAAGATCTCTGGTCGCGTCCGATCGATGCGGGTGGCCCCGTTGGGTGATGCCCCCACAATCGAGTTGGTCATCCTCGACCACACCGGGGCCATCTCCGTGGTGTTCCTGGGCCGGCGCAGCCTGGCCGGTATCGGGATAGGCACGACCATGGCCGTCGAAGGCACCGTAGGCGTGCACAAGACCCGCCTCGCCATCATGAACCCCAGTTACCAACTGCTCTAGCCGCGCTCAGTCGGTCAACCGAGGAGCCCCCTCGATGAGGTTCAGGTTGTAGAGCACCTCATCGAGTTTGTCGCCCGCCTCGATGGCCCCGAAACGCTGGGGCGTCTCGGCCGTGCAGCACGAGGGGAGCGGGGAGAGGACCGTCCACGGCGTGGGGTGGCAGAACTGCACCACGCTGTACCGCTCGCCGGCGTAGGCGGGCTCGGCGACCACCCGATGAACCCCGGGGGGAATCAGGCCATTGGAGAGCACCTCCAGCATCATTCCTGAGTTGATGATCACCCTCCCATCCGGGGCCACGGCGTCAACCCAGCCATCGCCGGTTTTTACCTGGAGGCCCGGGGCGGTGGCCCGGGGCAGCGCGGTGATCAAGTTGATGTCGGCGTGCTCCCCGGCCCACTCGTGGACCGGGCCGGCGGGAGCATCGGCCATCGGTGGATAACGAATGGCCCGAGTGAGGGTGGAACCGTTCGGCAACATCGCCTCGAAGAGATCCTCATGGGCGCCCAGACCCACCGCGATGAGGCGCAGAAAACGCCGCTGGAGGTCGTAGAGGCGCTCGTGAAACACCATCAGCACCTCGGTGATACCCGGTACCGCCGCTTCGGGGAGTACCTGATCCAAGTAGCGGTGCGGATACTTACGCCGCAGGGGGTGACCGACGGGTGGCTCGTCACTCCAGTTCAGCATCTCCTTCCAATCAGGCACCTCGGCCGAGGTCGCCGTCTCCACCAACAGCCCGGTGTACCCCGTCTGGCCGTGGGAACCAGGGGCCACGAACCTGCTCTTGGTGGCCTGATCCAGGGAGAAGAACTCCGCCAACTTGCCGTAGGCATCGTCGATCAGGGCTTCGGAAAGATCATGGGTGGTGTACACGAAGCCGGTGGCCAGGGAGCGCCGCACACCGTCCACCACCGCAGCGCGTTGGCGGGTATCGCCCTGCTCGAAGTGCAAGAGGTCCACCTCGAGAATCTCCGCCATGTGGGCAACCTATCGCCGCTCCCGATGGGAGGAGGACCTCAGGCGTCGAGTTGGCGGGCGAGGGCCTCGGTGGCCTCGATGAACTCCTCGATCATGTCGAACACAACCTGCCGGGAGGTCTTGCGCTGGTTCATCGTGCCCACCACCTGACCCACGAAGTAGTTGGCCAGTTTCTCAGCACCGGACCCGGGAGTCATGGCGGCTCGGCTAATTCGCTGCTGGGCAATCGCAGTGAGGATCGGCTGTAGGGGCATACCCAACGGATCGGGCGTATCGGCCCGTTCCCACTCCTCGGTCCACGCCGACTTCAACATGCGGGCGGGTTTGCCCGTGAGCGACCGCGAACGCAACGTGTCGTCGGAGGTAGCCGTGAGCATTTTCTCTTTCACCACCGGGTGAGTTTCGGCCTCATCGGTGGTGAGCCACACCGATCCGCACCACACCCCCTGGGCGCCGAGAGCCATGGCGGCGGCCATCTGGCGGCCCCGGCCAATACCACCGGCACCGAGCACAGGCACGGGGGCCACTGCGTCCACCACCTCGGGGATGAGCACCATCGAGCCGATCTCTCCGGTGTGGCCACCGGCCTCGTAGCCCTGGGCGATGATGATGTCCACCCCGGCCTGCACATGCCGTTCGGCGTGCACCGCTTTGCCCGCCAGCGCTCCCACCAGCCGGCCCTCCTCTTTCACCCGATCGATGAGGAACTGGGGGGGCGGTCCGAGCGCATTGGCCACGAAGGCGGTGCGATGGGCCAACGCAATCTCCAACTGCGGACCGGCCGCCGCCGCCGAGAACGGGGCGGCCCCGCCTCCGGCTTGCTCGAGACCACGCCCCCCAACAAGGTCGTCGCGCTCTAAGAGTTCGGGAACGTCGTAGCGACGAAGAATGTCATCGACGAAAGCCTGGTGTTCGGCGGGGATGAGTCGGCGAATGTCTTCCAGCGTGTAGCCGCCGTTCTCGTCGCCGGCGTAGCGAGCGGGCACGATCAGGTCCACCCCGTAGGGCCGCTCCCCCACCTCGGCCTCGATCCACGCCAAATCGATCGCGAGTTGTTCGGGGCTGTGGGCCACGGCTCCGAGCACACCGAGACCACCAGCCTTGGAGACCGCCGCCACCACATCGCGACAGTGGGAGAACGCCAGGATGGGGAACTCGATGTTGAGTAGATCCGTGACAGAGGTGCGCATGGGGCTCCTGAGTTATTGAGGATGAGTGGCCGGGGGGCCAGTGGTGGGGGCCCCGGCAAAGGCCTGGGCATGATCGAGCCAATCGGCGGCGGCCGCCCCGGTCACCGCCAGGTCGGTGTCATCGCGATGACGGCGTTGGGTGACCACCAAGCAAAAGTGTTCGGCGAGCCCGCGCACCGTAGCGGGATTGTCGTCTCCGCCCCACCTCCAGAGGTCGCCGGAGGGGCCGAGAAGTTCCACACCCACCTCCTCGGTGGGCATATCCATCCCCCGGTTCAGGTACGACCAGCGGCGGGTGATCACGCCGAGTTGAGCAATGTGGCGGAGACGGTCGGTAGCGGGCCGGGATGCCTCCAGCCCGGCCGCCGCCATCGCATCGACCACGTCTTGACCGTGGGCCCATGTCTCCATGAGACGGGCGGTAAGAAACGACTTCGCTCCCATCGACGGTCCGTACCAATCGATGCGTTGGTCCTCGGTAAGAGTGATGGTGGCGTGGGCCAGGCGATTCCGCTGTTCCCGCCACTGTTCCAAACGCGCCGCTACCGTCATGGCTCGCCAGGGGCCGAGGGTGAGCGCATCGGCGGCCTCGGGATGGTCGAGGGACGCCGCCACCAGTTCGTCGCGCTGCGTTGCGAAAACCTCGGGGTGCATGATGGCGTTGGTGGCGGTGCCGTCGAAGTACTGGAGGTGTCCGATCTGATCGGCCACGGTCCACCCCGGACTGGGGGTGGCGAGGTGCCACTGGGCTTCGGTGAGCCCCCCGACCACCACATCAAGCGCCTCCTGCTCGGCCACGAGGTCGGCGGCCAGGATCGCCACCGTGGGCGACGGCATCATTGATCTCTCGGCGCCCACGCTGGGGCCCGCTTTTCCAAGAAGGCGGCCATTCCCTCGGCGGCCTCGGCACTGGTGAACCGCTCCTGGGAACGCTCAGTGGTCAACCGCCAGGCATCTTCGGCCGACAACATGGGAACGTCATACACGAGGCGCTTGGCCTCGGCCAGCGCCACGGGACCGCCGCGGGTGAGATCGTCCACCACCGCGGCCACTTCAGCATCGAGTTCGGCGGCGGGCACGGCGCGGGTAATAAGACCAAGCCCCGCCGCTTCGGGGGCCAGGAATCGTCGACCCCGTAGGAAGGCCTCCAGCGCATCCCCGCGCCGCATCTTGGGCAGGCAGACCACCGAGATCATCGCCGGGATCACCCCCACCCGCACCTCGGTGAAACCCAACAGCACGTCGTCGCGGGCGATGGAGATGTCGCACGCCGCCACCAGGCCTACGCCACCGGCCACGGCATGGCCGTCTACCCGCGCCACCACCGGCGTCGGTGATTGTTGGATCAACCGAAGCAAGGTCACGAGCCCGTCCGGTCCCCGCCCCGGCGGCGGAGGGGAATCGGCGGTCGCCCCCGCACCAGACTGTTCGCTCAAATCAGCCCCGGCACAAAATATCCGTCCAGTGTTGGTGATCACGATGACGCGCACCGAGGCGCTGGCGTTGGCGGCGGCCAGGCCGTCGATCAGTTCCGCCACCACCGCCCGCGTGAGGGCATTGCGATTGGCTTCATCAACCAGGGTGAGAGTGGCGACGCCCGCCGAAATGGTCACCGTGACCACCGGATCTGTCGCGCCCTTCGCCATGCCGCACGATAACATTGACCACTGAAGATTACCGCAATACGGTCGGGCGTCATGCAACGCACCGGACTAGCGGAACCCCTCCGCTCCACTCTCGATCCCACCGGCGCCACCTTCGCCCAGAACCGCTCCGACATGCTCGAACAGTTGGCCGTGATCGACGAGTTGCTCGACGAGGCGGAGGCCGGCGGCGGCACCACTCGGATGGACCGCCTCCGCAGCCGCGGCAAACTCCCGGTGCGCCAGCGCATCGCCCATGTGCTCGACCCCGACAGTCCGTTTCTCGAGATCAGCCCCCTAGCGGGCTACGACTCCGACTACACCATCGGCGGCGGGATGCTCGTGGGCATCGGGATCATCGCGGGCACCGAATGCGTGATCTTGGCCAATGACCCTTCGGTACTCGGCGGGGCCCTCACGCCCTACGCCGCCAAGAAATGGAATCGCGCCCTGGAGATCGCCCGCGACAACCATCTTCCCTATGTGAGTTTCGTGGAGTCCGCCGGGGCTGACCTTCGGGTAGAGGCCGGGGGCGGGGGTCGCCGCGCACAGACCGAACACTTCGCCGAGAGCGGCCGCTTCTTCTATGAGTTGATCGAACTCTCCCAGATGGAGATTCCCACGGTGTGCGTGGTGTTTGGCTCATCTACCGCCGGCGGGGCCTACCAACCCGGCCTGTCGGACTATGTGATCGTGGTGAAGGAGCAGTCCAAAATCTTCCTGGCTGGTCCTCCGCTGGTGAAGATGGCCACCGGTGAGGAGAGCGACGACGAGACCCTCGGGGGGGCCGACCTCCACGCGGAGGTCTCCGGCCTAGGCGATTACTACGCCGTGGATGAAATGGACGCCCTGCGCTTGTGCCGCGAGGTGGTGTCGCACCTGAACTGGCGCAAACCCGGCCCCGAACCCCACTTCCGCCCCGACGAACCCGTCCATGATCCCGAGGAGTTACTGGGCATCGTGAGCCGGGACCTGAAACAGCCCGTAGAAATGCGAGACGTCATCGCCCGAGTGGTCGACGGCTCCCGCTTCGAGGAGTTCAAGGCCCGCTACGGCCCCACCCTCGTGTGTGGATGGGCTTCGATCCACGGGTATCCGGTGGGGATGGTGGGCAACAACGGGGTGCTCTACCCCGACTCGGCGGAGAAGGCGGCCCATTTCATCCAACTCTGCAACCAGATCGACGTTCCCTTGGTGTTCCTGCAAAACATCACCGGTTTCATGGTGGGCCGCGACTTCGAGGCGGCCGGGATCATCAAAAAGGGCTCGCAAATGCTCAACGCCGTCACCAACTCCACCGTGCCGCACCTCACCGTGATCATCGGCTCGTCCTACGGCGCCGGCACCTACGGGATGTCTGGCCGAGCGTTCGGGAACCGCTTCACCTTCCTCTGGCCCACGGCCAAGGTGGCGGTGATGGGACCCAAGCAGATCGCCGGGGTGATGTCGATCGTCCGGCGAGGCCAGGCCGCCCGCCAGGGTGAGCCGTTCGATGAGGACGAGGACGCCAAGATCGTGGAGATGGTGGAGGCCGTGCAGGAAAGCGGATCGCTCGCCCTGCGCGCCACTGGCGCCATCAGCGACGACGGAATCATCGACCCGCGCGATACGCGCACCGTGTTGGGAATGTGCCTCTCGGTGGTACGCAACAAACCCATCGAGGGTGCCGACGGCTACGGCGTGTTTCGACTGTGAGCCCCACTGTGATCAGGCGCCTGCTCGTCGCCAATCGCGGCGAGATCGCCGGCCGCGTGTTCCGCACCGCGCGCGCCATGGGCCTCCAGTGCGTGGCCGTCTACGCCCCCGCCGATGCCAACAGCCCATTCGTGGCCGACGCTGACGAAGCCGTGCTCCTCCCCAACGGATACCTCGACGGCGACGCCATCATCGCAGCGGCGGTGGCCACCGGAGCCGATGCCATCCACCCTGGCTACGGATTCCTGTCGGAGAACGCCGTCTTCGCCACCGCCGTTACCCAGGCCGGGCTCGTATGGATCGGACCCTCCCCGGAGATCATCGAGGCCATGGGCGACAAGATCGCCGCCAAAGTACTCGCCGAGGCGGCAGGGGTTCCCACCCTGGCCTCCTCGCAGGACGTAGCCGACGCCGGCGCACTGGGGTACCCGATCCTCGTGAAAGCGGCCGCCGGGGGCGGCGGTAAAGGGATGCGGATCGCCGCCGACCCCTCCCAACTCTCCGAAGCCGTGGCGGCCGCTCGCCGGGAAGCCGCCAGCGGATTCGGTGATGACCGGGTTTTCCTGGAGCGCTACCTCGAGCGGGCCCGACACATCGAGATACAGATTCTTGGCGATGCCCACGGTGGTCTGCTGCACCTCGGCGAGCGGGAATGCTCGATCCAGCGACGCCACCAGAAGATCATCGAGGAGTCGCCGTCGTCGGCGGTAGACACCACCCTGCGCACCAAGATGGGAGCGGCCGCTCTCGCCCTCGCCGGCGCCCTCGGCTACCAATCCACCGGCACGGTCGAATTCCTCCTGGAGGAGACCACCGGGGAGTTCTTCTTCCTCGAGGTGAACACCCGCCTGCAGGTGGAGCACCCCGTAACCGAGGCGGTAACCGGGATCGATCTGGTGCGCGAACAGATCCGCATCGCGGCGGGCGAACCGCTCGGCTACGGACAGGCCGACGTGTCGTGGACAGGCCACGCCATCGAGGCCCGCCTCTACGCCGAGGATGTAGCGGCGGGCTTCCTGCCCGCCATCGGCACCCTCGCGGCCTTCGTACCTCCCGCCGAACCCGAGGTGCGCTGGGACACCGGGGTCGCCACCGGCTCCACGGTGGGGCTCGATTTCGACCCGATGCTCGCCAAGGTCATCGCCCATGCCCCCACTCGGTCCGAGGCGGCCGGTCGCCTGGCCCTGGCCCTCGATCGGCTCCACGTCGGCGGCATCACCACCAACCAGGCCTTTCTGACCGCCACCTTGCGCCACCCCGCCTTCCTGGCGGGCGACACCACCACCGACTTCATCGAGCGGGTGCGGCCCGGCGGTACCCCGGCACTAGACGACACCGCCCTGATGCGTCTGGCCATTACCGCCGCCCTCTGGCAACAGGGCCACCACCGCCACCATGCCCCGGTGCTGCGGGGGTTTCCGAGCGGCTGGCGCAACGCCCGTCTCCCGGCCCAGCAGGCGACCTTCGCCCGAGGCGAGCAGTCTGTGGCCGTCACCTACCGGGCGCAGCGAGACGGCTCGTTTCGGGTGGGCGACACCACCCTCGCCCGGGTGCACCAGTGGAGCGAGGAACGCATCGATGTGGAGATCGACGGTCGCCGGAGTGTGTCACGAATCACCCGGTCTGGCTCGCGATTGCACATCCAGACCGGGAACGGCACGGTAGAGATCGACATCGTCTCGCGCTTCCCCCCACCCACCGTTGCCATCGCGGCTGGTGGCCTGGTGGCCCCCATGCCAGGGGTGGCCAGCGACGTGCGGGTGGCGGTGGGCGACACGGTGACCGCTGGCCAAATCCTCGTGGTGCTCGAGGCCATGAAGATGGAACACCACATCACCGCCGCCAACAATGGCACCGTGGTCGAGGTGCTCGTGCGCGCCGGCGAACAGGTTCGCAACAGCCAGGTACTCCTGATCATCGAAGCCCCCAACTCCCCTGATGAAGAGGAAATCTCATGACCGCTCCCCTCCGTATCGCCAACTGCTCCGGCTTTTACGGCGACCGAATGAGCGCGGCAGCTGAGATGGTGGAGGGCGGGCCGATCGATGTGCTCACCGGCGACTGGCTGGCCGAACTCACGATGCTCATCCTCGCCCGCACCCGGGCCAAGCACCCTCGCGGGGGCTACGCCCGCAGTTTCGTCATCCAGATGGAGCAGGTGATGGGCACCTGCCTCGACCGCGGCATCAAGGTTGTGTCCAACGCCGGGGGCCTCGATCCCGATGCGTGCGCCGAAGCGGTGGCTGAGGTGGCCGACCGGCTCGGGTTGTCGCCGCGCATCGCCTACGTGCGCGGCGATGATCTCCTCCCCCGCCTGCCCGAGTTGGTGACCGCCGGTGTGGAGATGGCCCACCTCGATACGGGTGAGCCCATCGGCGACACCGCCCGGTTCATCAGCGCCAACGCCTACTTCGGATGCTGGGGCATCGTGGAGGCGCTGCGGGGTGGAGCCGACATCGTGATCACCGGTCGTGTTACCGATGCCGCCATCGTCTGCGGACCGGCGGCCTGGCATCACCACTGGGAGCGCGACAACTGGGATGCCCTCGCCGGGGCCGTGGTGGCCGGCCATGTCATTGAGTGCGGCACCCAAGCCACCGGCGGCAACTACTCCTTTTTTACCGAGGTGCCCGGCCTCGTGCGCCCTGGTTTTCCGTGGGCCGAAGTGGCGGCCGACGGATCGTCGATCATTGGCAAACATGACGGCGCAGGGGGGCAGGTGTCGATCGGCACCGTCACTTCACAGTTGCTCTACGAAATCGGTGGCCCCGCCTATCTCGGTCCCGACGTCACCGCCCGCTTCGACACCATCGAACTCACCGAGGTGGCCCCGGACCGAGTTCGCATCAGCGGTACGAAGGGTGAACCGCCCCCGGCCACACTGAAGGTGGCCATGAACGAGTGGGGCGGGTACCGCAACGACCTGGCCGTGGCCATCACCGGCCTCGACATCGAAACCAAGGCCCACCTGGTGGAGGAGGGGTTCTGGGCGGCCTGTCCCTACGGGCCAAACGACTTCGCCAGCGTGACCACTCAACTCGTGCGCACGGACAAGCCCGATCCCGCCACCAACGAAGAGGCCGTTGCGCTGTGGCGGCTTTGCGTCAAGGACCCCGACGAGCACAAGGTGGGCCGAACGGTCTCCAACGCCGTCATCGAACTGGCCCTAGCCAACATCCCGGGGTTCTTCGGGGTGGGGGCCGGGCCCTCCACCGCCCGTCCCTACGGCGTGTTCCGGCCCGCCCTTGTTCCCGCCGCCCTCGTCCCCCAGGAGGTCGTGGCGCTCGGCGGCGGCGCCATGGTGGTGACCTCGGTGGCGCCCCCGGGGTCGGTGACGGTCACCCCCCAACCCGGGCCAGGGGTGCCTGGGCCCACCGACGCCACCGTGGCGGTACCGTTGGGACGCATCGTGGGCGCCCGCTCGGGCGACAAGGGCGGCAACGCCAACCTCGGCGTGTTCGCCCGTAGCGACGAGGCGTGGGCCTGGCTGGACGCCTTCCTCACCATCGATCGCCTCCAGAGGCTCTTGCCCGAAACGGCAGACCTCGTGGTAACCCGCCACCCCCTGCCGTCGCTGCGCTCGCTCAACTTCGTGATCGTGGGCCTGCTGCAAGAGGGCGTGGCGGCCTCCACCCGCCAGGACGGCCAGGCCAAGAGCCTGGGCGAGTGGCTGCGGGCTCGCGTCGTTGACGCGCCCGCATCACTGCTGCAATGACCAACCTCGACGATCAGATCCGATCGGTGCCCCGACCCGTGCCCGTGTTGAGCCGCCAACGCGAACGCTCCCTTACGAGCCGCCAACGCGAGATTCTCGATGCCCTCAGCGCGTTGGTGGATGACGGCTTCGCCGATCTCACCATGGTCGGGCTGGCCGCGACATTGAGTTGTTCGCTGCGCACGCTCTACGAACTGGCCCCCAGTCGGGATGAGCTCGTGCTGGTGGTGGTGGACCGCAACCTCTGGCGCATCGGCCGCACCGCCGCCGGTGCCCTCCATAACGACATGGCCCCCCTCGATGCGCTGCGGGCCTACCTCCGCGCGGCCACGGTGGCGGTGGCCGGCACCACGGCGGCCTTCGCGCGCGATATGGCGACGGTGCCCGCCGCCCAGCGCCTCAACGACACCCACTCCAACTATCTCGTAGCGGTGGCCCGATGCCTTCTGGACCTAGCCGTGGCGCGAGGGGAAATGGCCAACGTGGACACCGGCGCGGTGGCCCGGGTGATGGCCGGTCTCGGCCGCGACCTGGCCCGCCCCGAAGTCATCTCCACCCTGCGGTCCTCCCCCAAAGACGCGGCCGACGCGGTGGTTGACGTGATTCTTCGAGGTCTGGCGGTGGCCTGAAGCCCCTTCGGCGGCGTTGCGGTGAATATTTCGCATAACCTGAGCCCGTGATTGCTGGTCCGGCGTTGCACGTACCCACCCACCCGGTGCGGATTGTCACCGCCGCCAGCCTGTTCGACGGACACGACGCCGCCATCAACATCATGCGCCGCATCCTGCAGGGGCAAGGGTGCGAGGTCATTCACCTCGGGCATAACCGCTCGGTGCAAGAGGTACTCACCGCGGTGGTGCAGGAAGACGCACAGGGCGTGGCGGTGTCGTCGTACCAGGGCGGTCACTGCGAATACTTCCGCTACCTCGTCGACGAACTTCGCCGCAGTGGCCGGAGCGAGGTGCAGGTCTTCGGTGGCGGTGGCGGCGTGATCATCCCGAGTGAGATCGCTGATCTCCAGGCCTATGGCGTTGCCCGTATTTTTTCGCCGGAAGACGGACAAGAACTGGGTCTGGCCCGCATGATCAACGTGATCGTGCGGGCCTGCGACCGGGATCCCATCACCCCACCACTTACCTCGGTGGATGCCGTCCTGGCGGGAGACCAGAGCGCGCTGGCGCAAGCGATCACGGCGCTGGAACTGGGCCGGATGGATCCGGCCCTCCGGGACCAACTCCGCGCCGCCGCCGCCGCTCGGCCCGCTCCTCGGCTGGGCATAACCGGCACCGGCGGATCGGGGAAGTCCTCCCTCACCGACGAGTTGGTGCGACGATTCCGGCTCGACCAGCAGGACAAACTGCGCATCGCCGTGCTGGCCGTCGACCCCACCCGCCGCCGCGGCGGCGGCGCCCTCTTGGGCGACCGCATCCGCATGAACGCCATCGATCCACCCACCGTGTTCTTCCGATCGCTGGCGACGCGCGGGGCCGGTGAAGTACCCGAAGCCCTTGACGACATCATCGTGGCGTGCCGGGCGGCCGGCTACGACCTGATCATCGTGGAGACCCCCGGTATCGGGCAGGGCGACGTCGGCATCGTGAGCCACGTGGATGTGCCTATCTACGTGATGACCCCCGAGTTCGGCGCCGCTAGCCAACTAGAGAAGATCGACATGCTCGACTTCGCGGCCGCGGTCGTGATCAACAAGTTCGAGCGCCGGGGGGCCGAGGATGCCCTGCGGGATGTGCGGCGCCAGGTGGCTCGCAACCAGGAACGGTTCGACGCCCGCTCGGCCGACCTCCCGGTCTTCGGCACCATCGCATCGCGCTTCAACGACGACGGCGTGACCGCCCTTTACCACTACCTGCGCGACCGCCTTCGCCAGCATGGTCTGCCGGTGGTAGCCGACACTCTGGCCCCGGCCCCGGGCCGGACCAGTAGCCGCATCGCCGCCATCGTGCCCCCCGAGCGCACTCGCTATCTCGCCGAGATCGCCGAGGTCGTGCGGTCTTACCACGCCCACACCGAGACCCAGGCGGGAGCGGCGCGCACGATCGCCCATCTGGAAGGAGCGGCGGCCACCCTGGCCGAACAGGGCCGGGACACCGGGGAGGTCGACGCCGCCCGGCTGCACTCCACCGCCGCCCTCGATCCGGATTGTCGAGCCTTACTCGAGGCCTGGCCCGCCCGGGTGACCGAGATGACCGGCACCACCAACGCCGCCGGGGTGCCCCTGGTACGCGAATCTTTGTCGGGATCACTGGTACCCCGGGTGGCGCTCCCGCGCTATGCCGACCCCGGCGACGTGCTGCGCTTCCTGCGGGCGGAAAACCTCCCGGGTTCCTTTCCGTTCGCGGCGGGGGTTTTTCCTCTCAAGCGCGACGACGAAGACCCCGCCCGCATGTTCGCCGGCGAAGGCGACGCCTTCCGCACCAACCGGCGCTTCCACCTCCTCGCCGAGAACCAACCGGCCACTCGCCTGTCCACCGCTTTCGACTCAGTGACCCTCTACGGCTTCAACCCCGACGAACGGCCCGATATCTACGGCAAAGTGGGCAACGCTGGCGTCTCCATCGCCACCTTCGACGACATGCGAGCGCTCTACGAGGGCTTCGACCTGTGCGACCCCAGCACCTCGGTCTCCATGACCATCAACGGTCCTGCCCCCACCGTCTTGGCCATGTTCCTCAACGCCGCCATCGACCAGCACCCCGAACTCACCCCCGCCGAGGTGCTGCGACGGGTGCGGGGCACGGTGCAGGCCGACATCTTGAAGGAGGACCAGGGTCAGAACACTTGCATCTTCTCCACTGAGTTCAGCCTGGGGGTGATGGCCGATATCCAGGAGTGGTTTGTTGAGCATGAGGTGCGCAGTTTTTACAGCGTGTCGATCTCCGGCTACCACATCGCCGAAGCGGGCGCGAACCCGGTGAGCCAACTCGCCTTCACCCTGGCCAACGGCTTCACCTACGTGGAGAGTTACCTGGCCCGTGGGCTCGACATCGACGACTTCGCCCCCAACCTCTCGTTCTTCTTCTCCAACGGCATGGACCCGGAGTTCACGGTGCTGGGTCGGGTGGCCCGTCGCATCTGGGCCATCGCGATGCGGGATCGTTACGGAGCCGACGAACGCAGCCAGAAACTCAAGTACCACGTCCAAACATCCGGTCGATCGCTGCACGCCCAGGAGATGGACTTCAACGACATCCGCACCACCCTCCAGGCCCTCATCGCGCTCTACGACAACGCCAACAGCCTCCACACCAACGCCTACGACGAAGCGGTCACCACCCCCACCACCGAATCGGTGCGGCGGGCACTGGCTATCCAGATGATCATCAACCGCGAGTGGGGTCTTTCGATGAACGAGAACCCCAACCAGGGCAGCTTCATCATCGAACACCTCACCGAGCTCGTGGAAACCGCTGTTCTCGACGAACTCGAACGCATCTCCGAACGCGGCGGAGTGCTTGGCGCAATGGAGACGGGGTACCAGCGCGGCCGGATTCAGGATGAGTCGATGCGCTATGAACACGCCAAACACGACGGTTCACTGCCCATCGTGGGGGTGAACACGTTCCTAGCCCCCGGCGATGAGGTGGCGACGGCCCCCGTGGTGGAGTTGGCCCGCTCCACCGACGCCGAGAAACAGAGCCAACTCGCTCGCCTGCACGCCTTCCACGCCGCCCATGCCCACGAAGCGCCTCCCATGCTCGCTCGCCTGCAAGATGCGGCGCTCGCCGGCGACAATCTCTTTGCCGTGCTGATGGAGGCGGCGCGAGTGTGCAGCCTCGGACAGATTACCGACGCCCTCTTTGAGGTAGGCGGTCGCTACCGCCGCAACGTCTAGCCCGGGATCACTCCACCGAGATGCGGGCCATGAGGTCCGCTTTTTGCTCCTCGAAGTCTTCGAAGGACAACTTCTTGTCGTCGAACAGGCGGTGAATCTCTTCCACCCGGGCCAGCAGTTCACTGGCCGACATCTCCGTGCCGGGCTCGGCAGGAGCAAGCGGTTCGAGCGTGTCGCTCTCTTCGTCGGTGCCCTTATCGAGACGCTTCTCGCGCTTCGCGGCAGCCTTGGCTTTCTTGGCGCGATCACGCTGGAGCTTCTCGAAGCTCGTTCGCTGTGCAGCCATCGGTATTCCCTTTCCTCGATCTGGCCCGAAGCATGACGAAGCCGCCGGCACGAGTGCCGGCGGCTTCGATCAAACCAATGCGGGGTTAGACGACTCGAACGTTCTGGGCTTCTTCGCCCTTACGGCCCGGAGCGACGTCAAACTCAACGCGCTGACCCTCGTCGAGGGACTTATAGCCATCGCCTTGGATGTTGGAGAAGTGAACGAAGACATCGTCGCCTTGCTCACGTGAGATGAAGCCGAAGCCCTTCTCGTTGTTGAAGAACTTCACGGTTCCAGTTGCCACTGTGTTTCTACCTATCTGCATTGCAAGCAAGTCCGACTGACTTCCCTGTTCGAATCCCAAGCATACGTCCATTAGACCGTGTCTGCGCCATCTGCATCCTGTGTAGCCTGCGTTCATGGCCGACCCTCCACTTCTTCGGGCTACGGGCCTCACCAAGCGATACCCCGGGGTAGTAGCGGTAGAAGACCTCACGCTCGATGTCCCTCAAGGCCTAGTGGGCCTGGTAGGGGCCAACGGGGCCGGCAAAACCACCTTCTTCCGCATGATGCTGGGCCTCAGCCGACCGAGCCAAGGGACGCTCGAGATCTGTGGCATCGACGTCGCCGCCGACCCGGTCGGGGCGCGCGGCCGCATCGGCTACATGCCCGAACATGACTGCCTCCCGCTGGACCAGAGCGCCACCGACATCGTCGCCAGTTTCGGTGAACTCAGCGGCCTGCGCCCCCGCGCCGCCCGCCAGCGCGCCTCGGACATGCTCGATCTGGTCGGACTCGACGAAGCCCGTTTCCGACCCGTCGGGGGCTTCTCCACCGGGATGCGCCAGCGAACCAAGTTGGCCCAGGCTCTCGTGGCCGACCCCGAACTCGTCCTGCTCGATGAACCCACCGCCGGACTCGACCCCTCTGGCCGCGACGAAATGCTCACGTTGGTGGCCCGGCTCGGCACGTTCGGCATCTCGGTATTGCTCGCCACCCACCTGCTCGACGACGTGCAACGGGTGTGTGACCACGTCATCATGCTCGACGGGGGCCGACTCGTCATCTCCGGTTCCACCGAATCACTCCTCGAGCGCACCGGCGTGTTGAGTGTGGATGTGGGTACTGACCGGGCTCCGCTGCTGGCGTTGCTGGCCCAGCGCTCCCTCGTCGCGGTGGAATCGGCCGGACTGGTTGAGGTACAGATCGGAAGCGATGCCGATGCCGATGCGGATGCGGTGCGTGATGCCGTGGTGGAGTTGGGCCTGCCGCTCCACCGGATGATCAGCCGCCTCACCTCCCTCGACGATGTGTTCGTAGCCGAGGCCCGCCCAACATGACCGGAGCCATCTACGACCGGGGCTACCGCCCGTACGAGGGCGCCGTAGGGGGCCGCGCCAGCGCTCGTTCGGCTCTGTTTCGTACCTCGGTCCGCCGGGCCATGGGGTGGCGACGCTCGTGGCGTCAAAAAGTGGCGCCCCTTGGCTTGCTCGCCGTGGTCACGGTGCCCGCCATCGTGAACGTGGGCATCGTCTACATAACCGGCGGCGATTTCGAAAACCAGATCAGCATCATTACCTACCGAGAGTATGTGGGTGTTTCCAGCGCCTTGTTGCTGTTCGTGGCGCTCACCGCCCCCGACATCATGTGCCCCGACCGACGGCAGCGGGTGCTCCCGTTGATCTTTGCCCGTCCCCTCACCGGGGCCGACTACGTCATCGCCAAAGTAGCGGCGATGACCGCTCTCGTCTTCGGGTTTTCGCTCATACCCCAGGTGGTCCTCTTCCTGGGACAAATGCTGGTGAGTGCCGATGGTGCCCTGCGCTACGCCCGGGAGAACGCGGAGGTGCTCTGGCAGGTGCCGGTGGCCATCGCGGCGCTCTCGCTGTTCTACGCCGCGATCGGGGTGGCCATCTCTTCCCTTACGGGTCGGCGGATCATCGCCGGAGCGTGTATCGGCGGGCTGTTCCTGATCACCGCAGCAGTGTCGGGAATTCTCGTCGCCAACTCTTCCACCATCCTCACTAGAGAAGTGCCCCCAGAGCAAATGTTCCGCGATGATGTTGACCGTTTGCCACTCGCCGGTGAGCCGGGCAGCAACGAGAATCCTTTCGTGGAGAGATTCGCCGCGTACGACCCCACCCCGGCTCCGCTTGTCAATCTGGCCACGCTCCCCCTCGTGGTGCGTGACCTGGTCTTTTTAGGACAGGTTGAGGAGCGCACCCCACTGTCGGGAGTGGACAATGGCGGGCTCTACGCCATCGTTGTGTACCTCGCCATCGTCAGCGGTTCCTTCACCATCTTGTTTCTTCGCTACCGCGAGGTTGACCAGTGAGTGACCCCACCGTCCTCCCGCCGCCCCCGCCGCCGCCGCCGACCCTGGATCCTGCCTTCGCCGCCAATGCCTCGGTGGTCGTCACCAACGTGTCGGTGTGGTTTGGCCAGATGGTGGCCTTATCCGAACTCAGTTGCTCCTTCGGCCCGGGGATCACAGGTCTCCTCGGTCCCAATGGCGCCGGAAAGACCACCTTGATGCGGGTGATGACCGGTCTTCTTCCCGTCAATCAGGGCCAACTAACGATCGAGGGTCGACTTCCCCGCGCCGATCGCGAGGTGCACCGTCGGGTGGCCCTGGTGCCCGAAGACGAAGCGGTGCCCGCTGGCCTCACCCCCCGCCAACTGTGCACCTATGTGGCCGACCTCCACGGCATCGGCGAGCGGAGCGTGGTGGACTGGGCGCTCCAGATGGTGGACATGGTCCCGGTGGCGGATCGACGCATGGACGGGTTCAGCAAAGGGATGCGCCAACGCGCCAAGGTGGCCGCCGCCCTCGTCAAGAATCCCCTGGTGCTGATACTTGATGAGCCCCTCAACGGGGCCGATCCGCTGCAGCGCCACCGCCTCATCAACCTGTTCCGTCGCCTCGGCGATGAGGGCCGCACCATCATCGTGAGTTCCCACGTGCTCCACGAGGTGGAGTCCATGGCCGACCGGGTCATCGTGCTCGTGCGCGGCCGACTAGCGGCGGCCGGGGGCCACCGGGCCATTCGTGATGCGATGGACGGAGTACCCCGACAGATCCTGGTGCGGGCCGACGCGGTACGGCGCCTCGCCGTCGCCCTGCTGGCCGACGACCTCGTGGCGGGTATCACCATTGAGGGTGATGACCTGGTTGTCTCTACCACCAGTGCGCGCGACTTCGCGTTCCTCCTCCCCCAGGTGGCCAAGAACCAGGGAGTAGGCCTGCGCGAGGTGCGTCCCCTAGACGACTCGCTGGAAAGCCTCTTCCAGGAGCTGCTGCGATGACCGACACTCCTGTGCGCACCCGCCCGCAACCGGCGCTGCTGGCCATCATTCGCTACACCTTGCTCTCCGCCGCGGGAACCCGCCGCTGGCGAGGGATGGCTGTTGCGGCGATTGGCTCTGTGCTCTTCGGGATGCTGGCCGCCGCCCTCAGCGGCGGCGCTGGCCCTGCCCTGGCCAACGTGGCCCGGCAGGGCCTGTTCGCCCTGGTACTCCCCATCACTTGTCTGGTCATCGGTGATGCGGTACTCGGCTCCGAACTCCGCACCGGTGCCTTCACCTTCACGTGGCTCTCGCCCGTTTCACCCTGGCAGATCACCATGGGCCGGTGGTTCTCCGGATCGCTGATCACCGGTGCCACCCTCGGCCCGGCCTTCGCGCTGGTGGCCATCGTGGCCGGAGTGCCCGACCAGGCCGGGGCGATTGCCCTCGCGGGGGTCACCGGCGCGGCCGCTTATATCGCCGTGTTCATGGCCATCGGCTGCTTCACCCGTCGGGCGGCGGCGTGGTCGCTCGGCTTCGTCTTCCTCACCGAACGCCTGGTGGGTGGGGCGCTGAGCGCCGTGGCCCAGTGGTCACCATCGTGGGTCGCCGATGCGGTGTTTGTGGGCCTCACCAACGACGTCGCCGGCCACGCCCGGTCGGGGATCCCCCAGGGATGGGGGGCGGTCGTTCGCTTGATCCTCATCACCGTCGTGGCCCTAGTGATGGCCACCCGACGACTTCGATACCTCCGCTTCGGCGGGGCATCGGATTGAGCGGCGGCCCGTCGGCACCAGGAATCAACCGATAGGTTGCGCCTATGTCTGAATCCTGTATCGCCCACAGTGCCCTCGGTCCCCTCGCCGGCATGGCCCGCGACGGTGTTGAGGTGTACCTGGGCATCCCCTACGCCACCGCCGATCGTTTCGCTCCCCCCGTGGCGGCCGATGGTTGGGACGATGTGCGCGACGCCACCGCCTTCGGTCCGATCGCTCCGCAGAAGCCCGGTGCCCACTTCCAATCCCCCACCCTGGCGGTCGACGAGCAATGCCTGTCGGCCAACGTGTGGACCCCGGGAACCACCGGGGCGCGCCCGGTGATGGTCTGGATCCATGGAGGTTCCTTCCGCAACGGTTCGGGGGCGAGCCCGCTGTACGACGGTGCCGCCCTGGCCGCTCGCGGCGACGTCGTGGTCATCACCGTCAACTACCGCCTCGGTGTACTCGGTTTCCTCGCCCACCCCTCGTTGTCCACCAACGGCGGCCCGCCAGCCAACTGGGGAATGCTCGATCTGGTGGAGGCGCTCCGCTGGGTGCAGCGCAATGCCACCGCCTTTGGCGGCGACCCCGGCGACGTCACCGTTGCCGGGGAGTCGGCTGGTGCCTCGGCGGTATCGCTGCTGTGCACCATGCCCGCCGCCGCCGGACTCTTCCACAAGGCCATCGCCCAGAGCGGTTCCCCCCTCACCTCCTCGCTCTCTCGGGCCATCGCACTCGCCGAGCGCCTGGTGACCGCCACCGGCGTAGCCGATGTCTTGGCCCTGCGAGCACTGCCGGTCGAGCGTCTGCTCGCCGCCCAGTACGAGCTCGAGAGCCCCGTGCACGACCTCGGGTTCATCCCGGCCGTGGACGATCTCGTGATCCCCAACCTGCCCACCCTCGCGCTGGCCGACGGGGTGGCCGCCGGTATCCCCACGATGATCGGCTCGAACGTGGACGAGTTCAAACTCTGGGCGGGGGAAGACCCCCACAGCCGCGACCTTGACGATGCCCGACTGCGCACCCGTCTCGAACCCAACTTCCCGGCGGCCGAGATCGATGGGTTGATTCACACCGTACGTTCGGCCCGGAACCGCCGGGGTGAGCCCAGCGGTGCCAACGAGGTGTACTACGCCATTGAGTCCGAGCGCCTCTTCCGGGTACCGGCACTGCACATCGCCGATCACCAGGGCGCCCACGCCCCCACCTTCGTCTACCTGTTCGGGTGGGGCTCACCGATCATGAATGGATGGCTGGGCTCCTGCCACGGCCTGGAGATCGCCTTCATGTTTGGCAACCAGGGACGGGGCGACATCGCCGTGTTCACCGGGGCAGGCCCGGCTGCTGATGCCCTCGCCGAGGAGATGATGGATGCCTGGATCGCCTTCATCCACACCGGCAACCCCTCCACCGCCGCCCTGGCTTGGCCCGCCCATGATCCCGCCACGCGACCGACCATGGTGTTCGATCGCACCTCGCGCCTGGAACTTGCCCCGCGGGATGAGGAACGCATCGCCGTCGATACCAGTCTGCGGCAGGCGGAAACGACAGGG
Source organism: Acidimicrobiia bacterium (assembly GCA_009694375.1). Taxonomy (NCBI): domain Bacteria; kingdom Bacillati; phylum Actinomycetota; class Acidimicrobiia; species Acidimicrobiia bacterium. Next base: position 47,557 of record SHVB01000011.1, on the reverse strand, counting down.
AACTAGGCGAGCATCACGGGCAAGACGTAATGGCTTCCTCACCCGCCAGTCGGGCATCGATCCACGTGAGCATGTCGGGCAGCGAGGGAGCGATGACTCCCGCGTGACTCTCGCCGGGATAGGTACGGCGCTCCACCGCTTGGCCGATGCCGCACATACGGTTCAGCAACAGTTGCGAACTCACTACCGGGATCTGCTCATCCTTCTCGCCATGAATGATGAGGATCGGTGACGAACCCTGAACGAACCCGGGGTCGTTGGCTACCAACAGATCCGACCACGGCGGCGTGGTGGCGGGATCGGCGATCACCAACTCTTCGTAGGGGAGGGTATTGAAGGCCTCGGCCGAGGCGCTCGTGCATCCTTCGTCCACGGTGTCGAGGAGCTCCACTCCCTTGGGCGACAACACCAGCGACGGGTCCGCTTCGGGGTAGGCGGCTTCCCAGCCGGCGGCCGTCATGGCCAGGTAGTACCGATACGGACTGTCGCGAAGCGCCTGGGCAATCAGGGACAACTGCGAGGGAGGAGCCCCCGCTATCGTGCCCACCACGTCGAGTTCGGGGGCCCACTCGGCGGCGATCTGATTGGCGAAGAGCGCGGCGTGACCGCCCTGGGAGTGACCCCAGATGACCGTCGTGTTCGAGGCGCCCGTGAGGGACTCGAGTTGCCGGGCCGCCCGAACAATGTCGAGCGTGCCACGGCCCTCGCTCACGCCGGCAATGTAGGGGTGACGACCGGGCGTACCGAGGCCTTCGTAATCCGTGGCCGCGAACACCATGCCCCGGTCGAGGAAGGGGGCGACGAGACCCACTCCGGCGCCAGCAGGGTCCTTGCTGGGCGCACATTCATCGGCGATGCCGGTGGTGCCGTGCGCCCAGGTGAGCACCGGACGACCGCCCTCGGGTACCGGTCCGGAGGGCACGATGATGATACCGCTCACGGCAATGTCCTCGCCCTGGATCGACTGCGAGTGGTAGAGCACTCGCCACACGGTGCCGTCCACCGCCAGCCCGGGCACTTCCTGCACGGCGATCACATCGCCGGGCGCGCCCGGCGTGAGGGGCCCCTCGGCGAGGGCGTAGAGGTCTCCGTCAGGGGCGACTTCCACGACCGCAGACCTCACGGTGGTGGACGTGGCGGCCGCCGGCTCGGCGCTGTCTCCGCCGGAGCAGGCCGTAAGGGACAGTGGAACCAGGAGAAGAAGCGCGACGCGATACTGGATCATAGGTAGTCAGCATGCCACCCAGCCGCTAGCCATCACCCCATCGCCAACCCTGTGGTCCCCGGCCACTCCACCCGCCGATGGGGATGCTCGGAGGCGCCGATCGTGGTGCGCCCCGCGATGACCTCAGAGAAGAATGCGGTTCGCCGGCGCCGGGACGCCCACCACCGCCATCGCCCGGCCGAGCCCCAGGAACATCCCGCAACAGATGATGAGATCGGCCACTTCGTCATCGGCGTAGGCGCCTCGCAGTCGCTCCCAAAAGGCGTCGTCCATGGCCTGATGATCCAACGCGAAACGTTGGGCGAACTCGGCCGCTAGTTTTTCTCGAACAGAGAGCCCATCGCTGGTGGCCCAAGAGGCCACCGCGCCGTAGAAGTCGTCGTCTACCTGATGAGCATCGGCGGCGGCGGCGCGTGTCTCTTGGCAGACCTCACACTGGTTGATCAGTGCGATGGTCCAGCGAGCCGCCTCCCGCTCCCGCAGGGGAAGGCGGCTATTGCCGTAGACGGCGGCGGAGAGCTGACCCATCCCCGTCGCCATTTCGGGACGGTGCAGCGACCAGTCGATGTGCTCACCGAGGCCGGACGGATCGGGAAGGGAGATGCGGGCCATGGCCAGACCTTACGTCGCTTCCCCCACGATCTCCTCGGGAGGACGAACATCGTGAAAGAGGGCGAGAAGGGTGAGGTCGTAGACGATCTTCACGCAACCGGCGATGATCAGCGGCCAGCCGAACGTGGAGTGTTGCAGCATCACCCCGGCCACCAGCGGCGGCAGGGCTGCGGCCAGACTGCGAGGAACGTTGGTGATAGTGGCCGCCGCCGTGCGTTCGGCGGGATCTACCACTGCCATCACGTAACTCGTGCGGGCGGGCACATCCATCTGTGACAGCAGAGAGCGCAGGAGCAGGCAGGCGATAGCCGGCCCAGCCGAGGGCATGAAGGCCGCCGCAATCAGCAGAAGGTTGGCGGGCACATGGGTGAACACCATCGTGCGCACCAATCCGATCCGGGCCGCCAACTTGGGGGCCAGGAGAGCGGAACTGGCCGAGCCCATTCCCACCCAGAAGAAGACGGCCCCGGCGGTGGCGGTGGACAGGTCGAACCGCAGCGACAGCCAGAGCACGAGGATCGACTGCACCACGAATCCGCCGCCGAAGGCGTCGACGCTGAAGAGCAGGGCGAGCCGCACCACGATTGCCCTGGAACGACCCAGCCCGCTGCGACCAAGCCCGGGGACGTCGAGCGGCGGACGCGGGGCAAGGCGGCGGTACTGGGCCAACAGCACCAATCCCACCAGCGCGTAGAGAAAGAACACCCCCCGCTGAGCATCCAACGGCGAGAGGCGGGTGTGGCCCGCGATCCACCCGGGCACCCCCGCCGCCAAGGACCCCACGGCCCCGGCCAGCGAGGCCACCAGGGCGTAGTGGGCAAAGACATGGGTACGTCGCTCGGGGGCGACGGTATCGGGGAGGAGGGCCTGCTCAATCGGGAGGAAGGCACTCACATCACCGGCCGAAGGATTGATGGTGCCGACGGCCGCCACCACCAGCAGGGCGCCGAAGGCCGCCACCATCCCAAAGGCCAGACCCGTAGCCACCATCAGGAGGCACATGAGTTGCAACAGGTGCACCCGGTCGAGATGACCACCGCGCAGACCGATGGTCATCGTGATCGCCGCCGAGCCCAGGAGGGTAGCGGTAACCACCGCACCCACCTGGGTGGGGCTGAAGCCCCGCGCCAGCAGAAACACCGGGAGCACCACGGCCACTAGTCCGTCCATCGAGGCCCGCAGGCCTCGTGTCCGCAATAGCCGCCGGGTATCGCCGCTCGCCGACGCCTCAGCCATCCCCATCGCCCCACCCTCCCATACCCCGCCCCGATTTATGGGGGGTCAGTCGGGCGTGCCCTCGATGTTGATCTTCGGCAGAAGCCTCTCCAGCCACTTCGGGAGCCACCAGTTCTTGTCGCCAAGAAGTTCCATGGTGGCCGGAACCAACAGCAAGCGCACGATGGTGGCGTCGAGGAAGATCGCCGAGGCCAGGCCGATCCCGAAGAGTTTTATCGTCCGGTCATTTTCCAGCACGAAACTCCCGAAGACAAACACCATGATCGCCGCCGCCGCCGTGATCACCCGGGCGGTGGCGGCGAGACCGTTGGCCACCGACGTATGGCTGTCCCCGGTGCGATGCCACTCCTCCTTGATCCGGGAGAGGAGGAACACCTCGTAGTCCATGGAGAGCCCAAACACGATGGCAAAAAACATGACCGGGGCGAAGGTCTCGATGGGGCCGGGCGAAAAGCCCGTCTGATCACCGAACCAACCCCACTGCACCACCATCACCGTGATGCCGTAGGCCGCTCCGATGGAGAGCAGGTTCATGATCACCGCCTTGAGCGGCACGAGCAGCGAACGGAACACGACCATCAGCAGGAGAAACGACACCAGCAGCACGACGCCAAAGAAGTAGGGCATGCGGGCACTGATCAGGTCAGAGAAGTCCACCGTGGCCGGCACCGAACCGGTGACCGCCACCTCGGCTCCCAGAGCCGCTTCCCCCGACACCAGCACCTCCTCGCGCAGTCGGTGCACCAGGGCGGTGGTCTCGGCGTCCTGCGGGGTGGTGGCGGGGGTAACCAACCACAGATAGGCCCGGGGCGACGTCGGATCGTCGGGTATGGCCGGCGATACGAACACGACCCCGGGATCGGCGGCCACGGCCTCGGTGATCCCGGCCAGCGTGGCCGCATCGGCGGCATTCTCCACACTCGCCGCCAAGAAGAACGGCCCGTTGAATCCGGGACCGAAGCCCTCCACCAGGAGGTCATAGGCCTGGCGGGTCGTGGTGTCGGCAGAGAAGCTGCTCTCATCGGAAAAACCCAGCCGCAGGGCCAGGACGGGGGTCGCCAGCAGCAACAAGACCACCGTTCCTGCCAACGCGACGGGCCAGGGACGACGCTGAATGACGCGGCTCCAGCGGTAGGCAAGGGTTTCCGATAAGGGTTTGGGCGAACGAACCCGCACCTCTTGTCGCAGGGGGGCCAGCCCAAGACTGACCAAGAGGGTGAGCCCGGCGAGGGCCAGGCCGGCGACGACCAGCGGCCGCACCTGCAGGCCCACTCCCCCCAGAGCGAGCGCCACGAACCCGGTGGCGATCAATCCCCGACGACGCGTCACCTCGATGCGTTCACCGACGAAGCCGAGGAGGGCCGGCAGCAACGTAAGCGATGCCACCACCGTGAGGGCCACCACCACCGCCGCGCTCACGGCCAGGCCCTGGATGAAACCGATGCCTATCAGCACCATCCCGAGAAACGACACCACCACGGCCACCCCCGCGAAGCCCACGGCCCGGCCGGCGGTGTCGGTGGCGATCGTGGCGGCCTCGTGTGGCGTGTGTCCGTGGTGGAGGTTCTCCCGGTAACGGGTGACAATGAACAAGGCGTAATCAATGCCCACACCGAGGCCGATCATGATGCCCAGAAACGGAGCAAACTCCGGCATCACCAGCAGGTTCGACAGAACGGTGACGATGATCAACCCCGCCGCGATCCCCGCTACGGCCACGCCAATCGGCAAGCCCATCGCCAGCACGGAGCCGAAGGCCAACACGAGGATCACAATGGCGAACGCCACTCCGAGAGCCTCGGTGGACGGCTCGGTAAAAGCCGCCAACTCGGCCCCACCGAGTTCCACCCGCAGCCCGTCGATCGACGGCAACATCTGCTCAATCACGCGACCCACCGCACTGGCCCCGTCGCCGGGCCGATTCGGAACCTCGATGGTGGCGAAGGCCACCTGACCCGCCGCCGCCCCCTTCGATGACACCTGCTGCGCCGCCCCCGGTGCGTAGGGACTCACCACTCTGATGCCCTTCAGGGGGGCGAGATCGGCCTTAGCTAAGCGTTGCCGCACATCAGCAGAAAGGGTCGCGGTGGCCGGATCGGTGTCGATCACAATGGTCGGGTTCGCGCCGATCGCGGTGATGGCTCCGAACAACGTTTCCATGACGGCCCGCACCTCGGGGTCGTCGATGCCCCGGTCGGATCGGAACACGATGGTGCCCCCATCCCCTGCCCCCTGCCCGCCGAACGCCTCCGTCAGCGTTTTGATGCCCCGAGTGCTCTCGAACCCGGGCGGCGTGAACCCTTGCCCGAAGCGACTTCCTACGGCTCCCGACAGGGCCCCCGCCACGACGATCCCCCCCACCCACAGCAGGGCCACGGTGCGGCGATGCCGGAAGCACCACGAGCCGAGACGAGCAAACATCGCATTCTCCAGAGGCAGGGAAACAGAGCGAGTGGGTGGCTCGCCTACCGAACCGCACCAGGCTAAGAGGTAGGTGGCCCAAACCCCCCGCCCGGTTCGGCCGGTGACCACCATCACACCGAGGTGCCATCGCTACCCGGCGGACCGGTCGAACCCGGCTCGCCTAAATCACTAGGGTCCACTCCATGATCCAAGATCGTTTCCGGCTCGACCATCAGGTTGCCATCGTCACCGGCGCCGGTCGAGGCATCGGGGCGGCGTGTGCCATCGCGTTGGCCGAAGCGGGGGCCGACGTGCTGCTGTCCTCGCGCACCGAAGCGCAACTCAACGAAGTAGCTGGACGCATCGAGGCCCTCGGCCGCCGGGCGGTGGTCGTGCCGGCGGATCTAAGTGACCTCCACGCCGTCGCCGGTCTGGCCGACACGGCCCAAGCGGAACTCGGCCGGGTGGACATTGTGGTGAACAACGTGGGTGGGTCGATGCCGCGCGCCTTCATGGACACCTCGCCCGAGCGACTGGTTCGGGAATTCTCCTGGAACGTCGCCACCGCTCATGCCCTCACCCGTGCCGCGGTGCCGCACATGCTGGCCGTCGGCGGCGGGGCCGTGGTGGGCATCTCGTCGATGATGGGGCGCACCTCCGGCCGGGGCTTCGTGGCCTACGGCACCGCCAAGGCGGGCCTATCCCACTGGACCCGCCTCGCCGCTCAAGACCTATCCCCCCGCATTCGGGTCAACGGCATCGCGGTGGGATCCATCGCCACTTCCGCCCTCGAAATCGTGCTCGAAGACGACGCCCTGCGCACCGCCATGGAGCAGAGCACCCCCCTCCAGCGCATCGGTGAGCCGGAGGAAATCGCCGCCACGGTGCTCTTCCTCGCCTCCCCGGCGGGGGGCTACATGACGGGCAAAATCGTGGAGGTAGACGGCGGCATCGAACAGCCCAATCTCGATATGGGACTCCCCGACCTGTAACCGGGCCGTGTCACTCGACGCGCTCGCCTTCGGTCGACGCGATCCTTGCGTGCACCAAAGGTTTGGTGGCGCCCTCCGGGCCGTAGGCTCATCCCCATGGATCGGCTCCAGTACCTGTTTCTTATGGGGTCCTGTGTGCTGATCACTCTGCCGCTCGAGTTCTACTTCGGGGTGCGGGTGTGGCGCCGTCCCCGTCGACTGTTCCTCTCGCTACTCCCCGCCTTCGCCCTGTTCGTAGTCTGGGATCTGTGGGCCTCCAACACGGGCACCTGGTCCTTTAGCCCTCGCTACACCGTGGGGATCACCCTCCCGGGAGGAATGGCGATTGAGGAACTGGTCTTCTTCACCATCATCCCGGTGTGCGGCCTCCTCACCCTCGAAACCGTGCGCAGCATCCTGCAGAGGCGAAGCCGGCCCTGATGCCCATCTACCCCACTCTGGCGGTCAGCGCAGCGCTCGTGGTGATCTTCATCGAGATTGTCGTACTCCGCTCCGGACTGTTCAAGGAGCCGGCCTATTGGATCGCCATGGCCATCTGTTACGGCTTCATGATCCCGGTGGATGGATGGCTCACCAAACAGTCGGCGGCGATCGTGATCTACCGGCCATCGGACACCAGTGGCCTCTATCCGATCTGGGACATTCCCCTCGAGGAGTACGCCTACGCCTTTGCGTTACTCACCGCCGTCATGCTCACCTGGGACTGGCTGGGTCGTTCCCGGGCCACCAACACCCCCATCGACGAGGAGGCCCACGCATGAATCCGGTCTGGCTGGTGCTGGGTTCCTTCGTGCTCATGGAGGGCGTGAGTTACGCCGGCCACCGATGGGTGATGCACGGATTCGCCATGAGTTGGCATCGCGGCCACCACCTCCCTCCGGTGAGCCGATTCGAGCGAAACGACCTCTTCCCTCTCGGCTTTTCGGGCGTGGGCGTGCTGCTCTTTGCGCTGGCCAGTGGGGGTTGGACGGCCATGTGGTGGGTGGGGTTGGGAGTGACGGCCTACGGCGCCGCCTACCTGTTCGTGCACGAGGTGTACATCCATCATCGGCTGCCGCTGCGGGTTCGGAACCTGGCCTACCTCGAGTGGCTCCGAGACTCCCACCGGATCCACCACCAGACGAGCGCCGAGCCCTACGGCATGTTGCTTCCCCTGCTGCGGTCCCGCCGCCGAGACCACACCCCCGCCCGCGATCCCCTCGAACGCTCGGTGCCCTGAACCTACCTGCGTCCCCTCGAGCGGGCTGGGTCAAGATCAGCGGCGAGAACGACGGGCCCTGCTCGTGAGCACGCCCTGGGCGCGTTGACGGTTGTACCGCTGCACCACAATGAACGGCGCGTTGGCCACCACGCCGTAACCAACCATCAGGGCCACCCCCAGCGGAGGGTTCCACAGGGCAAAGACGGGGCTGGCCGCCATCGCCATCCAATGACCGCGCTCGGCGCGACGGGTCTCCACCACGAAACGACCCAGATCTCCAGAGACGTGACGCTTACTGATCCCTCCCGCGAACAAGGCGCCCGCCTCGGGAAGATGGTCCTTCCAGCGGCGGATAGAAAACCAACGCTGGTAGATCGCCCCGCCCTGCTCCCACCGTCGCGACCGCAGCAGCCATCCGTCGCGCTGGAGCCGAGCCAGCGGCAACCGATGCACATAGAGCCCGGTCAGGGAGTGAACCACGACCGACCCCAGGATGTTGGCGACCAACAGGCCCGCCACGCTGAGACTGAACAAGATCGGCATCAGACGGGGATCTGCCGTCCCCGCCAGGTCACGCTGCGGCGCCCGACGCGCTGCAGTAACGACCAGGCGAAGAGCCCGATGAAGCCGGTGAGCGGAATCGGAAACAACGCCGCCACCCACCAACGGAACGACCCCACCCGCCGCAACATCCACCACAGTTGTGCCGCCCATGTGGCGTACACGACCGTCGACCACACGCTGCGAGTCGAAACCGCCTCGATGGAGGCTGATACGGCCCCGCACACCCAGGTAACCGCCCCCAGGAGCGGAAATAGTCGGGCGCGTCGGGCCCCCCCGCTGAGGTTCTTACCCCATCCCTCAATCAACGCGGCCGGCCCCTTCGGGTACATGCGGAAGCGCACCATGTCGCCGCCACCCAAACAGGTGACCGGCAACCCCGCTCGTTCAAACGAGCGGGCCAGTGCGATGTCCTCGATGGACTCTCCGGCCACCGAGGCGAAGCCCCCCGCCGCCCGCAGCTCGTCTGGAGTGGTGAGCAAACAAGGACCGAACGCGAGGCCTGGGTGCGACGAGGGCCGCAGGGTGGCGATCCCCGACGCCAGCAACGCCACCACGTTCGGGAAGGCGGAGAACTGCTCATAGGGCCGCTCCACCTCGTGGAAGGGTTGGACCGAGAGGAGGCCATTGTTGGCCGTTCCGAGCAGTCGGTCCACGGCATCAGACGCGAGGTGCACGTCGGCATCGAGGAACAAGAGAACGTCGCCCCTCGCCGCGTCCACCCCCGTCTGGCAGGCCCACGGTTTGCCCGCCCATCCCGCCGGAAGCGCCGGGGCCGAGATCACCGTGGCCCCGGCGGCGGAGGCCACTGCGGCCGTGGCATCAGTGGAGCCGTCGTCCACGACCAACACCTCCAAGGCGCGGTGGCTCTGGGCGGCGAGGCTGGCCAGTAGCTTCGTTAGATTGGCGGCTTCGTTGCGGGCGGGCACGATCACCGACACCCGACCCTTGCCCCGCTCCACCCCTACCAACGGCAGACGCCAGAGCAATACTGTACCGGCCAACAGACCCATCACCACGAAGCCCGTCGTGAGGATGGTCACCGCATCAGGCGGACCGCGAGGCTGGCTTTACGCCAGGTGGGTACGGTGGCTCGCTGGGTGAACACGTCGTAGTCGTTCGACTCGATCCGGTCGAGGATCTCCGAGTAAAGGGTGCGAGCGGCCTGGATACAACGCGACGACGAGATCGGCAGAAGATCCACCCCCATATCGGCTGACCGATACAGATCGCGGGCCCGCTCGATTTCGAAGGCCATCACCTGGCGCCAGGCGCGGTCTACCACCCGACGTCGGGGATCGGCTCCGAAGCGATCGAGGTCTTCCTGAGGTAGGTAGATGCGGGCCCGGTCGAGGTCTTCGCTCACATCACGCAAGAAGTTCGTCAGTTGGAAGGCATTCCCCAGATCCCGGGCGTGCTGAAGTGCTTCCGGCTGCAAGGGCTCGAGAATGGGAAGCATCATCTCGCCGATCACGGCGGCGGAGCCATCCATGTACACGAGGAGATCATCCCAGGTGGCGTAGCCAGCCACCGTGAGGTCCATGGCCATCGACCGCAGGAAGCGCCGGAAGCAGTTGGTGTCGATATCGAAGGCCCGCACGGTATGGACCACCGCTTTCAGCACTGGATCCACCGACGCGCCAGCGGCCAGATCGGCGAAGAAACGGTCACCGAAATCGGTGAGCGCCCGCTCCCGTGCCTCCACCGAGGCCGGACCGAGGTCGTCCACGATGTCGTCGGCGTGGCGACAGAAGGCGTAGAGAGCCCACACATGGTGTCGCTTCACTCGCGGTAGCGCAAAGGTCGACCAGTAGTAGGTGGTGCCGTACCGCTTGTTCAGTTCACGGCAGCGGGCGTAGCTCTCGTCGAGCGTTACCGTCATGCTGTCCCCATGGCCTCCACTCGTTGGGCTGCCAGCATGCCCGACACCAGCACCATCGGCACGCCGACACCCGGAAGTGTGCTCGATCCGGTGAATACCAACCCCGGGGCCCGCTTCTCGAGGTTGCCGGGTCGGAACGGGCCGGTCTGGCGGAATTTGTGCGACAACGCAAAGGGCGTACCTCGCTCCATGCCCTGCGCCTCCCAATCCAGCGGGTCCAGCAGTTGCTCGGTGACGATGTCGGTCGGGTAGCCAAGGCGGTCCAAGTGCCCGAGGAGGCCCTCACGCAATCGGGGGCGCTCGGCGATCCAGTCGACCTTGCCATCGAGGTTGGGGGTGGGCTCGAGCACGTAGATGGCGTGGGATCCGGCCGGGGCCATCGTGGGTTCGTGGAGCGAAGGCACGCTCACCAGCAGCGACGGATCCGGCATCCGGATGCCATCCTTCAGAATCGCCCGGAAGGCGCCGTCCCAGTCCTGACCGAAGTGAATGTTGTGATGCTCAGTACCCGGGGGAAGATCGCCGCGCACCCCCACGTGCCACACGATCGCCGACGGCGAGTAGTCGCCCCGGCGGGCCATGAGCGGCATCGGAGTACCCGGCAGCAAACTGCGATAGGCCACCGGAAGATCCGGGTTAGCCACGACCACCTCGGCTTCCACCACCTCGCCGTCGGCCAGGCGCACCCCCGTGACACGACCCGAGGTGCCTTCCGCCAACAAAATGCGATCGGCTCGGGTGTCGTAACGGAAGGTGGCCCCCGCCTGCTCGGCCGCCTCCGCCAACGCCACCGGGAGGGCATGCATACCGCCTTCCGGGATGAATACGCCATTCACGCTGTCCATGTAGGTGATGACGGCGTAGATAGCCAGGGCCTCATAGGGCGCCAGACCGGCGTACATGGCCTGGAAGGTGAAGATCCTCCGAAGGCGCTCGTCGTCGAAGTAACTAGACACCACCTTGGCAAGCCGACGGAACCCTCCGAGACGCACCAGTTCGAGAGCCGGCGCGATCGGGTGGGCAAGATCGAGCGGCGAATCGAAATTGCGCTCGATGAAGGTGGGCATCTCGATCCGGTAGAGCGTGGAAAGCCAATCGCAGAAACGGCCGAATGCCGCCGCCTCGCGCGCACCGCATACCGAGGCGATCTCCTGGGTCATCGCCTCGCGCCCGTGACGAACCCGCAATTCGGATCCGTCGGCGTAACAGGCCCGATACATCGGGTCGACAGGCCGCAACTTCAGCAGCGCCGAGCCGTCTACCCCGGCGGCCTCGAAACAGCGGTCAATGAGGTGGGGCATGGTGAGCACTGATGGGCCGGTGTCGAAGCGGAAGCCCTCACTCGCCAACGACCCGGCCCGACCGCCGGGAATAGAAGCCGCCTCGATCACCGTCACCTCGTGCCCAGAGCCCGCCAGATGGCAGGCGGCGGAAAGCCCGCCCAGACCAGCCCCGATAATCACCACGCGCTTCGTCATGTGCAGCGTTGGATGGCGAGGTCAGCCATTTCGATGAGGGCGGCGCGGGCTGGGTTGGGGAGGTCGGCGACCGCCTCCACGGCGGCTCCGTACTCGGCTCGCAGGAGCATCTCCACGCTGGCAAGAGCCCCGGTGCTCGCCACGATGGACCGCACCTTCTCGGCATCTTCGGGGATGAGTGCGGGGTCACCGAGGTGGGTGAGCAGATAGGACCGCTCACGGGGGTTCGCCATGCGCAGGGCACGCAACATCAGCAAGGTGCGCTTGCCCTCACGGAGGTCATCGAGGGTGCTCTTTCCCGTCACCGACGGATCGCCATAGAGGCCGAGGATGTCGTCACGCATCTGGAAAGCCATGCCCACCGCATCGCCGTAGCGGGTAAGAGCCGGCGCCACCCGTTCGGCATCGCGGGCGGGGCCGAGGGCGGCCCCCAGTAGCAGCGGGCGGGTCACGGTGTATCGGGCCGACTTGAGCAGGGCGACGCGACGGGCGCCTTCTTCGTCGGCCTGATTGTCGGCGGCTAAGACAAGATCGAGGTACTGCCCGGCGATGACCTCGCTCCGCAACGTGGTGAACACGACCCGGGCCCGGGCCAACGCGTCGGGCGCCATCGCGGTGCCATCGAACAACTCGTCGGCCCATACATAGGTGAGGTCGCCGGCCAGGATGGCGGCGCTGCAGCCAAACCAATCCGGATCGCCCAGGCGGGCCGCCTCGCTATGGCTGGCCGCAAACGACGCATAGGCGCTCGGCCGACCGCGACGGGTGGCGGAGCGATCCATCACATCGTCGTGCAGAAGGGCGAAGGTATGAAGCAGTTCCACCGCGGCGGCGGATTGCACCACGGCATGGTCCTCCGGCGCGCCAGTGGCCCGATGGCCCCACCATACAAAGGCCGGCCTCAGCCGCTTGCCGCCGGCGTCCACCAGCGCTCGCACCTCGGCCACAATCTCGGCCAAGCGGAGGTCGATGGCGGCCATCTCGCCGGCCTGGCGATCGAGGAAATGCTCAAGCAACTCCCGCAACGGACCTTGCACTGCCGTTAGGGCACCCCCCTCGGGGGGGTGGGTGGAGGACCGATCGGAGGCCTGTCCCCAAGCCGAATCAACGCTCACCGGAGTATCCAGCAGGCCCCGGTCGGCCACCGAGGCCGACGCGCTAAGCCACTCGAGTGGTTGGCGCGCTCGTGCCGATAACTCCCGTACCTGTTCGACCGACCACGGGCTCAGCGACTCAGGGGCCGAGGCAACCCGCTCCTGCAACTCCTCCCAGGAGAGCCACGCCAGATTGTCGACCTCCGCCGAGTCTGGGTGGGGCTCGCCCGCCACCTCAGCCACCACGATGGGACAGAGTTCGTGCTCGATCGTGCCATCGGACATCACGGCCCGGTAAACGAAATCGGGCACCGCGATGGCGAGGCGACCGATCTCTAGACCCAGTTCCTCAGCCACACGACGCCTGACGGCCTCCCGCAGTGTCTCGCCCATCTGGGGGTGACCGCAGCAGCTGTTGGTCCACTCACCCGGCCAGGTTGGCTTGATGAGGGACCGGCGGGTGAGCAGCACCGCCCCGTCGGCCCGCACCAGATAACAGGAGAAGGCGAGGTGAAAGGGTGTGGCGGCGGAATGGACGGTTGCTTTGGCCGCCGTCCCCCGTGGAATTCCTCGCTCGTCAAGCAACACCACATGTTCGGCGATCCGATCGGCGGCGACCGGAAGAGGTTGGATGTCAAGGGACACTTGGAAAGGATACCGGTAGTGGAGTTATTCTCAGCACAGTGCCGAACATTCACCCCGCCGATCTGACCATCTCGGCGGTGGCCACCCGAACCGGAGTGACGATTTCTGTCCTTCAGGATTGGGAACGGCGATTCGACTTCCCGCACCCCACGCCACTCTCCCGAGAACCCCAGCGCTACAGCGCAGATGACGTGACCACCATCAGGGAGATGCTCCAGCAACGAGGCTTCGGGCTCTCGCTAGAGACCGCCATCGCCGTCGCCCAACAGGAACGTCTCTACCGAAACCAAGACAAAGACGAGCGCTCGCTGTTCAGCGGCATCCGCCGGACCCGGCCCGACCTGCCGGTCCACGTCTTCACCCGCCGCACGATGCTCGCCATCAGCCATGCCATCGAAGACGAGTGCATAACGGGAGCCGATCGTCCGGTGCTCACCGCCTCCTTTCAGACGACACGCGCCTTCGCCACCGCCTTCCACCGCTGGGAGACGTTCCTTGGCACTAGCGACGAAGCCACGGTTTTCGCCAACTTCGCTGCGATACGTCGCGTAGGAGGCTGTCTCGAGGTGCCAATCCCCCGTGGCGGCCCCCTCAACTGCGAGTGGTCGGTTGTATGCGATGCCACCGCGGCCGGCCTCCTGGTGGGCTGCGAGCGGCCCGACCATCGGTGGGATGCAATTTGGAGCGTCAATGCCGAAGTGGTTCGCCTCGCCACGGAGATCGGCCAGCGCCTCTTGGCTATCCATGCCCCTGGCCTGCGCACTCATCGACCGTTACCCCCGCTTGACACCAACGGGAGCCAGGACGCTGAGATTGGTCGCAACGCGGCACTCACCAGCCGAATCATCTCCTACCTCGACCGGTAAGAGTCCGACGTCGATCAACGTCGAGTCCTCAGCCCACCGTCGCGCTGTAGACGGGAAGATCCAGCATGGTGAGTACACCCGGGTCGGCACGCACCACGTGGGGGATGGCGTTCACTACATACATGGCGGTGGCCAGACAACCGGCGTGATTGTGATCGCCAAGGTCAGACGACAGTTCCAACTCGATCTTCAAATGCGGCTCACCTTCCACGTGGATCCGGTACCCGCTGCCCTGGGGCCAATCGGGGGCATCATCATCACGGAGGCGCGTCACATGCTCCACCACGATTCGTTCCTCGCCGTCGACCATGCCGATGATTTCGAATCGCATGCCGGAGATCGTGCCCTTGGCCACGGTGCCCGAGGCGATCGTGATGTCTTCATCGGCGCGGAGAATCTCATGGGTCTCCTCCACCGAGTCCAGCGAAAGACCAATGGCCTCGGCCACGAGGTGCAACACCGGCCCCCAGGCGAGCCCGATCGAGCCGGGCGAAAGCAGGAGCGACTGCGACGGTTCCTGCTTCCCGAACCCCATGATCTCGAACATGGTGAAGGGGTTATCCCAGGTGGCGTAGTTCACGATCTCCAGCATTCGAACCTTGCGCACCTCCTTGCACAGGGCGAGAGCATGCATGGTGATGCCCGCGTTGCCGAAGCCCGGATCGATACCGGAGGTGTAGAAGCTCGTGCCGCCTTCAAGGCAAGCCGCCTGAAGGCGGTCGTACACGCCCTCGCCCGCCGCCTTCGGGTACAGCAAGGGCACGTAGGAGGTATTCACCACGTTCAGGCCCGCGGCGAGCATCCCCACGATGTCGTCGATCACCCCATCGGGCCGCAGGTCAGAGTTGGCGGTGTAGCAAATACAGTCAGCACCGGAGGCGAGCAGCGCCGCCGCATCTTGGGTGGCGAGCACGCCGAGCGGTGGTCCACCGCACAGTTCGCCGGCGTCGTGGCCGGCCTTGCTGTCGGAGTGCACCCAGAGGCCCGCCAGCTCGAGGTCGGGGTGGGCGGCGATGGCGGGGGCAGCGTGGATGCCCACGGTGCCCGTCGCCCACTGGATCACTCGGTAGGTCATGGCGTCGCAAGATAGCCGGTTCCTCGGTTACGTTGCGCTTCATGGAGCCGCACCCATGGAACACGGGCTTCACGTGGACCGATCATTCGCCTCCCCACGGCGCGCTCACCGCTGACCAGGTGCACCAGTTCGACCAACAGGGCTACGTCGTGGTCCCGGATCTGATCGATCCCGCCACCCTCACCACGCTGCGGACAGACCTCGACGCGCTGGAAGCCGAGGTGGACGCGTTCCTGCGCACGCAGGAGAACGATCGCTTCTCCATCGCCGAGTCGGGTGCCCTCACCGTGGCGCTCCACGCCGTCACGCGGTCAGCCACCGCTCGGGCCGTGAGCACCCATCCCGGGGTCCTCGGCCTGTGCGCCGATCTCATCGGGCCCGACGTGCGCCTCTACTGGGACCAGGCCGTGTACAAGAAGACAGAGAAGCCCCGCCGGGTTCCCTGGCACCAGGACAACGGCTACACCTACGTCGAACCCCAGGCCTACCTGACCGTGTGGCTGGCCCTCACCGATGCCACCCTCGACAACGGATGCCCAGAGGTGGCGCCGGGACACCACCGTCTCGGCACGCTGGCCCACCGCTACGTCGACCCCCTCGGCTGGGAGTGCCTGCCGGAGGGCACCAACGCCATCGCCGCCCCCGTCGCCGCCGGCGGGGCGGTGATGTTCTCGTCGCTCACGCCCCACCGAACCGGCCCGAACCACACCGACTCGGTGCGCAAGGCCTACATCCTCCAGTACTGCCCATCGGACGCGGCCGTCCTCCAGGGCGACCCCAGCGGTGGCGAGCCCACCGCCCGCGTTCCCTGCACCGCGGCGGGCCGCCAGTACGAGGTGCTGCGAGGCGGCCACCCCGTCGTCTGATCGAACCGGTCCTACGGGCGGGCCGGGACGGGAACGGGCAGGCCCGAGATCGTCTGCGCGGGGTCCTGGACCGGCTCGCCGGCGGTGAGCCGCAACGGCACGACCCCGGCCCACACCGCCAGGTCCATGTCCTCGTCGTCGTCGATGGGTCCGCCGGTGCGCACCTTGGCCGAGGCCTCCTCGATGGGCAGGCGCAGGACGAGCGTCGTGCGCAGTTCCTCGTCGTTGCTGGGGCGGGCGACCACGCTGCGACTCGGGAGCACGTGGTCGACGATCACGCCGAAGGCCCGGCGCTTCTCCGCCTCGTCGGCAACCGTCGTGGCCACCCCCAGGAGCACCGCCGAGCGGTAGTTCATCGAGTGGTGAAAGGCAGAACGAGCGAGCACCAGCCCATCGAGCAGCGTGACGGTGACGCACACCTCGGCATCGACCACCGCCCGCAGCATGGCGTTGCCCACCGCGCCGTGGAGGTAGAGCACCTCACCATCGCGGCCGTAGGTCATCGGCAGCACCCTGGGCTGACCATCGACCACGAAACCGACGTGGGCGATGTACGCCTCGTCGAGGATGTCATTGATCGTCGAGCGCTCGTAGCGGCCACGATCGGCGTGGCGCCGAACGGTGGTCCTGCCGATCGGGGTCAGCGGGTCCTTGATGACGTCATCGTAGCGTGCCCGACAGGCCGCCAGCCGGCGATTTCGGCTAGAAACTCGCCATGACCATTCTCGTGACCGGCACCATCGACTTCGACCCCGCCAAGCGCGACGACGCCATCGCAGCCATCAACGACTGCATGGTGGCGTCGCGGAAGGACGACGGCTGCGAGGCCTACGTCTTCTCCGGCGACTTCGGCGATCCGGGCCGCGTCCACGTGTCCGAGCAGTGGACCTCCCAGGAGCAGATGGACGCCCACATGGCCACGCCGCACATGGCCGCGTTCATGGGCCAGATGGGCGCCTTCGGCGTCACCGGCGCCAGCCTCACCAAGTGGGACGGCGCCACCCCCTCCAAGCTGATGTAGCCCATTGGGCCTGCGGCCCTTACGAGCCGGGAAAGAGACCGGCGTCTACCGGCCATCGGAGACCGAAAAGGGCCAGCGCGGTGGGCATGATCGAACTCACCGACAAGCAGGCCGCGCGGTGCGAGTCGAACACCACCCACTTCACCAGCCTTGACCTTCTTCCTCAGCTGCACCCTGAAGCGCTCGCCGGCGGTGTCGAACACCGAGGGACTGGCGAAGATCTCGATGGAGATCATGCGCCGGAGCGAGGCAAAGGTCCGGCCGTACCTGCCGCCACCACCTGTTCGAGCAGCATGCAGTCCACGAAACCACCGGTCCGGATGGAAGCGGCTCCAGAGGTGCTCGAGCTGGTCGATGCGCGTCCGGGCCACCTCAGCGAGGTGGCCCGGACCTTCGACGATGACGTGGGCGTCTGAGCCCATGGCGGCAAAGCGGAGGTCAGCTCCCATGGCTCGCCGTGGTGGCGACCCAGGCGGGACGAGCGGGAGTCGGTGCGGCGGCCCCGCTCGCGGCGCCCATCACCTTGCGAGCCCGAAGAGCGGGGTGCGGACGCTTCCGACGCGGGGAGGTGCTGCGGTGGTGGACATGCGGGGGACTCCGATCTCTCGTTGTGGAGCCCATCATCGCCGTCGATCCTGGGAGGTCCCTGAAGCACCAGCCGGGGAGTCGACCGGAGCCCTCAGTACGAGCGGGGGAGGCCCAGGACGTGCTCGGCGACGTAGTTCAGGACCATCTCCTGGGGGATCGGCGCCAGCCGCATGAGGCGGGCCTCCTTCCAGTAGCGCTCGATGTCGTACTCCGTGGCGTAGCCGAAGCCGCCGTGGGTCTGCATGGCGCGGTCGGCCGCCGTGAAGGCCGCGTCGGCCGCCAGCAGCTTGGCCAGGTTGGCCTGCTCACCACACGGGAGACCGTGGTCGTAGCGCCAGCCGGCCTCCCGCACGACCAGGCCGGCCGCGTGCAGGTGCGCATACGCCTCGGCTAGGGGGAAGGCGATGCCCTGATTCTGGCCGATGGGGCGGCCGTAGACGACCCGCTCGTTGGCGTAGGCCACGGCCCGCTCGATGGCCACCCGGCCGATGCCGAGGGCTTCGGCCGCGATGAGGATGCGCTCTGGGTTGAGCCCGTCGAGCAGGTAGGTGAAGCCCTGGCCCTCCTCGCCGACCCGATGGTCGACCGGCACCTCGAGGTCGTCGAAGCTCACCTCACAGGACACCACCGCGTTGCGACCCACCTTGGGGATCGGCGTGATCGTAACCCTCGGATCCTGGAGGTCGGCGAGGAGGAGCGTGAGCCCGTGCGTCTTGCGCTCGACCTCTTCGAGCGGCGTGGTGCGCACCAGGAGGAGCACCTTCTGGCAGTACGGCGCCTTCGTCATCCACACCTTGCGCCCGCGCACCACATACCGATCGCCATCGAGCCGCGCCCTGGTGGTGATGGCAGTGGTATCGGTGCCGGCGTCGGGCTCCGTCACCCCAAAGGCCACGTGCAACTGCCCGGAAACCACCTCTGGCAGGTAGCGATCGCGCAGCGCATCGCTCCCGTGCTTCACAACGGGGTTCATGCCGAAGATCGACGTGTGCAGGGCGCTGCACCCGTTCATGGCGGCGCCACTGGCCGCCACCTCCTCTAGCACGATGGACGCCTCGGTGATCCCGAGGCCGCCACCGCCGTAGGCCTCCGGGAGGGCGATGCCGATCCACCCACCGTGCGCCATGGCGTCATAGAACGCCCACGGGAACTCGTGCCGACTGTCGAGGTCGCGCCAGTAAGCGTCGGGGAAGTCCGAACAGACCCGCCGCACCCCCTCGCGGAGGTCGCGATGTGGGTCGTCCTCGTCGACGTGCACTCAGCCCACGCGGTCGTGATGGGCGCCGCAGATGAACACGGCCAGCACGGCCGGCTCCGCGCCGGGGTTGCTCCAACGGTGACGGGTGCCGTTCTGGACGACGGTGTCGCCGACGCCCAGGCTGACCTTGGCGCCGTCGTCGAGCTCGAGGGTCACCGATCCCTGCAGCACCACCTCGAAGTCGACGGTGGCCGTGGTGTGCATGCCAGGGTCGGCCGGTTCCATGTGGCTGGCCAGACCCGGGAGCTTCTCCTCGATCTCGGCCATGGCGGCCTCGAAGTCGAGATCGGGTGGCGCGCCGACGCCGCCGTCCGGTGGGATGGTGAAGAGACCGAACCGGAACCCGCCCACCGGCGGGAAGTAGGCGTGATCATCGGGGCGGGCGCCGTCGTCGGGAAAGTGGGGCGGGGTGTCGCCACCCCACAGCCGGTGGAACTCGCTGCCCGGGAGCATGGTCGGTGCCACGGGGGCCACCGCCTCATCGCTCACGAACACCGCTTTGCCAGCAGCGTCGTGACCCGTAACCACCCTGCGCATGTCCATGCTTGCTCCCCCTGGAATCGTCGGCCCGATCGACCGGAGCGTAGTGAGAGAATGCAACATGGACCCGACCGAGACCTACACCCATGGCCACGACGAGAGCGTGCTGCAGTCGCACCGCTGGCGCACGGTCGAAAACTCGGCCGCGTACCTGCTCCCCCACCTCATCCCGGGAGCCATCGTGCTGGATGTCGGATGCGGGCCCGGCACCATCACGATCGACATCGCTCGCCGCGTGGGGCCCGGTCTCGTGCGGGGCATCGATGCATCAGCCGACGTCATTGCAGCCGCCACCGAGTCCGCCGCCGACGTCGGAGCCACCAACGTCGCGTTCGCCACCGGCGACGTCTACGCCCTCGACCTCACGGATGACGCCGCCGACGTCGTGCACGCGCACCAGGTGCTACAGCACCTGGCCGACCCGGTGGCCGCGCTGCGCGAGATGCAGAGAGTGTGTCGCCCCGGCGGCGTGGTGGCGGCGCGGGACGCCGTCTACCGCGCCATGACCTGGTATCCGCTCAATGACGGGCTGGATCGCTGGCTGGAGCTGTACTGCCAGGTGACCGAGGCCAACCGCGGGGAGCCCGACGCGGGCAGCCACCTTCTCGCCTGGGCGCGGGCGGCCGGGTTCTCCGCCGTGACGACCTCGGCCAGCGCATGGTGCTATGCCACGCCCGCCGAGCGATCCTGGTGGGGCGGGCTCTGGGCCGACCGCATCTCCAGCACCACCCTCGGTACCCGCGCCGTCGAGCTCGGCCTGGCCGAGCCCGGCGAGTTGCGGGAGCTGGCCGGGGCGTGGCGGGCCTGGGCCGAGGCGGACAATGCCTGGTTCGGCGTCCTCCACGGCGAGATCCTCGCCACTCCCTGACCCACCCACAGTACGGTCGATCGGGTGAGCACCTGGCCGCACCTCCTCGTCGACGACTCCCCGCCGATCACGCGCATCACCCTCAACCGACCCGAGCGGCGCAACGCGCTGTCGCTCGAGGTGATGAGGGAGCTGCAGGCCGCGCTGCTGGCCGTGCAAGGACGGGTCGTGGTGATCGCCGGCAACGGTCCCGTGTTCTCGGCTGGTCACGATCTGGCCGAGATGGTTCAGTGCGATACGCCAGCCGCCGCCGAGCTGTTCGCCACCTGCACTGAGCTGATGACCACCGTGCAGTCGATCCCCCAGCCCGTGATCGCCCGCGTGCACGGCGTCGCCACCGCCGCCGGTTGTCAGCTCGTCGCGTCATGCGACCTGGCCGTTGCTGAGGAAGGGGCGCGCTTCGCCACCCCCGGGGTGCGCATCGGTCTCTTCTGTTCCACCCCGATGGTGCCGTTGAGCCGCGCCATCGGTCCGAAGCGAGCGATGCAGATGCTGCTGACCGGCGACCTGATCGACGCGCCCACCGCGGCCGACTGGGGTCTGGTGAACGAGGTGGTACCGCTCGATGACCTCGACGTTGCCGTCACCGCACTAGCCACGCGCATCGCCGAGGCCAGCCCGCTCGTGCTGGCCCTCGGCAAGCAGGCCTTCTATGCCCAGGCCGGCCTCCCCCAGGCCGAGGCCTACGAGCTGGCTCGCGCCACGATGACCGTCAACGCCGGTACGGCTGATGCTCACGAGGGCATCAGTGCGTTCCTCGAGAAGCGCTCCCCCACCTGGACCGGTCGGTAGTGGTGTGGGCCATCCGACCCTACGAGCCCACCGACCTCGACGCGCTCTACGACATCTGTCTCCGCACGGGCGCGGCCGGGAAGGACGCTACGGGAATGCTCGACGACCCGACGCTCTTCGGCGAGATCTTCGCGGCGCCCTACGGCGTACTCGAGCCCACACACGCGTTGATCCTCGCTGCCGGCAACGGCCGGGCGGTGGGGTACGTCTTGGGCGCGCTGGACACCGGCGCCTTCGAGGCCCAGTGCGCGCTCCACTGGTGGCCCGCCGCCCGGGCCCGCCACCCACTCGCCGCCGATGGTCAACCCCTGGACGACCTCCTCGTCGCGATGATCCACCAGCCGCATGCCGCGGACGATGCCGTGCTGGAGCGCTACCCGTCCCACCTTCACATCGATCTGCTGCCTGAGGCGCAGGGCCAGGGGTGGGGGCGCCGCATGATGGAGGCGCTCCTCACCCTCCTGGCCGACGATGGCTCTCCCGGCGTGCACTGGGGCGTCAACCACGACAACCACGACGCCCTCGGCTTCTACCGTCACCTCGGTGCCACCGAACTCGGCCACGACTCGATGACCCACCACTTCGGCTGGACCTTCGCTAGAGGAGGAGAGAATGCAACAGGGGCCGGTAGCTGGCGAGGGGCATGACCGTAAGCGTGAGGTCTTTGGCATGGTCGTCCCAGCCGCGCAGGGTGACCGCGTCCTCCCAGCCGGGGTTGGCCTCGAAGGCGGCGACCTCCTCGGGGGCGAGCGCGCCGCCCTGTCGTTCGAGGCTGGCCACCGAGCCCGGCGACAGCACCGCTCGATAGGCGGGGTCGACGGCGACTCGATAGCGCTTCGCACGCACGTGCAGCGCTATCGGTGCCGTAACGGTGGGCGGGAACAGGGTGGCCAGCCAGGCCGACCCGCGCGCCTCATGGCGCGGGTCCGTGGTGCGATCGCTCAAGCCGTCGCGCTCGGCCAGCTCGAGCAAGTGCCCGATGTCATGCAACACAGCGGCGGCCACCAGCGCGTCCGAGGCCCCCGCCGAACGGGCCAGCGCGCCGGTCTGCTCGGCATGGGACAACTGCATCAGCTCCTCGTCGTAGTGCTGCGTTCCGTATTGCTCGTACAGCGCGAACACATCGTCGAGCGTGAGTGCCTTCACGCCACCGGCCGGCCTTGGAAGTCGCCGATGAGCGATACCGCCGCGCCATCGCCCAGTTCGACGCGTTTCTGGTCGTAGTAGGCGGCGCGCAGGTCGCCCTCGGCGAGTGCGTTGTAGGTGGGGTAGAGCGCCCGGCGCGGTGTCGGCCCCAGATTTGGACCACTGCGGTGGGGCGTACGCGAATGAAACCACAGCGTTTCGCCCGCCTTCACCTCCACGGGAACCCAGGTCAGAGCGGCCACCACGTCGGGGCGGATACAGCCCACCTCGTCGACCGGCAACAGGTCCTGGTGATAGCCCGAGACCACCTCCAGGCAGCCGTTGTCCGGCAGGGCATCGTCCACTGCCACCATGCAAGATACGTGGGTGGCCACGAAGCGGTACGCGGGGGCATCTTGGTGCGGCGCGTAACCCGCCCCTCCGGGGAGTTTGTAGTTGATCTTCTCCTTGTAGAGCACGGCGGGCTCCCCCAACAGCGCCGAGGCGGTGGCCAACATGGTTCCGGTGGTGAGCATTGCTCTCAGATCCGCATGGAACGGCACGAAGTTTTCGGTGCGACACAACTGTGGGCCGGTGTCGGTGAGTTCACGATGGTGAAGCCACTCACCACCGTCTTGGGGCCACGCCGCCACCTCGCCTACCCATCTCTGTACGGCACCGACATCGTCATGGCTGCGGGTGAGCACCCACCCCTGTTCACAGAAGTGCGCAACATCGGCAGCCAGCACAGGAACGGGCACGGAAGTGCACCTTAGGCCCACAGTCGCGCCGATACTTCAGCCCACAGCGACCGGTAGGCACGGGTGGCCGGCGACGATGGGGCGGACACGCCTACCGGGGCTCGCTCGAGGCCCATGCGTTCGATGACGGCGGCAGCCGGGATGGCCGTGGTCAGCAGTTCGGGCCAGTCGGCGGCCAACGATTCCGCCAGTTCCTTGTGGAGTCGTCGGCGCCGGTCCACCATCGAAAGAATCGGCAGCACCAACGGAGCATCCTCTTGGTCGTCGAGGAAGTCGACTAGTTGGGTGAGCGTGCGCGTCGCCAGGGTGGCGGGCACCACCGGCACCAGGAGGGCCTCGGCGGCTCCGAATACGCTCTCGCTGGCTAGGGAGATGCTCGGGGGACAGTCGAGCAGAGCGATGTCGTAGAGATCCTGCACCGGGGCGAGCAGGTCGGCGAGGCGCCGGCTGGGCCGAGCACTCTTCTTCAGATGCAGGTCGAGGTGGCGCAGGGAAAAATCGGCTGGTACGACGTGCACCGGGGAGAGGTTCGAGCCCCGGATGTTTGGGGCCAACTCGCCTCGGGCACCCACCATCCGACGACTGCCGCCCCGCACCTTGGGGCGCACCCGAAAGAGAAACGTGGCCGCCCCTTGGGGGTCGAGGTCCCACACGAGAACACGGGCCCCCTCGCGCGCCGCCTCGAAGGCAAGATTGACGGCGGTGCTGGTCTTCCCCACTCCCCCCTTGATGCTGTAGGTGGCGGCGATCTTCATCCGTGCTCCACTGCATCGAGCATGGCGGTCAACATGAGGGCATTGGCCTCCGTGTCATAGCTCGCGAAGCGCTCCACGAACAGTTCGCGCTGCTCACGACGGCGACGATCGAGGAGATCACTCAACCGACCCATGGCCAACAGAGCATCGGTATCCACCCGCGCCCGAGCGTGAAGGTCGTGAGCCAACATGCGCAACTCGGCCAGTTGCACCTCGGCGTCTTGGTGGTCGCCGAGGTTATCCTGCAACACCTTGAGCTGGCCCACGAAGGCCTTACGCCCTTTCCGCGGCAACAACCCTCCAAAGCACTCCAGCAGGTATCGCAACTTCTTGGCGTCCTTGCGAAGGTCGTGCAATGCCTCCGGCGGCGAAGCGGGGGTGATGGCCCGACCGTGGGCCACGACCCTGGCGTGCGCCTTGGCGATACGGCGCGCCATCCACGGACCAATCGGCTTGGGTTTGGGCTGCGCCCCCTCTGTCCCGGCCAACCAACCGCTCCAGTCTTCCAAGGTCTGGCGGCAAGCCTCACCGCCAAGTTCCACACTCAAGATGGCATGAGCGGCCCTGCGACGGCGTTCGATCTCGCCTCGCACCCTCACCAGCACCCGAGGATCGGGCAGGCGCAGGGGCGCCACCATGAGGTCCCACCCCATCACGTACACGTCGAGATCGCGAGCCGGGCCGGTGAGGGTGCCCAGTTGCCCGAAGGCAGTGGCGAACTGGAGCCGGACGTCCTCGGGGAGTACGCCGCGGCCCTGACTAAGCACCGACCGGGTGCGGCGCACGGCCACCCGTAGTTCGTGGAGAAACTCTGGGTCCGTGTTGGCCAGAGTCCCCGGCAGGTTGACGCGCATGGTGGACACCAGGTTCAGGAGAACCGCCCGATACGCGGAGAGCGCGTCCTGTTTCGCATCGAGGGCGACGGTGGGCACGCTCGTATGACCCTCCAGCGAAATTTCCAGGGCCCGGGCGACCACGTCGGCCACCGTCCCGTTGGTGGGCACCAGGCCGAGCCGGGCCAGCCGATCAAAAGCCTCGGCCCGCTCGGCGTCGTGACCAACCACGCCAACCACCTCAGCCACCCACGATGGCAGTTCCACCTCCGCACCATCCACGCTGGGCCGTTCGTGGAGCAGCACCGAAACAACGACCTTGCCGCGACGATCCCGCTGGGATGCCACCCTCGTGTGGGTGGTGAAGGCCACTCCCGGGATCAGCGCCCGCTCCTCGGACAGCGAGGCCACCCGCTGACCGAAAGGCCCGGTGGGGAAATCGCTGCCAAAGCGCGGCAGTTCCTTCGCCCAGGCCAGGTACGCCGTAGGGGTACCAGCAGGGCCCGCGAGCACCAGTTTGCCTACTTCCCCGCCTCGATGTTCCAGCCGCAACCCCGCGCGATGCAGACGAGCATCGAAGGTATCGAGCAAGACGCAGGTAGCCGCCACCGGCAGCTCCACCTGGAAGCCAATGGCGGTCAACGACCTGAGCACCGATGAAGCGGCGCGGTCTGGATGCGTAAAAGAAGATTGCATACCTACCCTGTCCGGCAAAAATTCCTGGTTGCCTCCATGATGGTGTCATGGCCAGTGAGATCGAGAGAAAATTCCTGGTGCCAGAAACCCCCGAGCCTGGCGTACTCGGCTCCGGCACCGTAATCCGCCAAGGCTACTTGGCCGTCGACAGGGGGGTGGAAGTGCGCCTCCGACTCACCGAGGGTGCCGCCACCTTGACGGTGAAAGCAGGGACGGGCTTGCGGCGTTGCGAAGTGGAGGTATCCCTCGCCGCAGCCGACGCCCGAGAACTTTGGCCCCATACCGATGGGCGCCGCGTGGAGAAGACCCGACACCCGGTGGCCCTCGGCGGCGAACGGGTCGCCGAGGTCGACCTCTACGACGGGTCGCTAGTAGGTCTGTGTACTGTCGAGGTGGAGTTCCCCACCGAGTCGGCCGCCGTCGCGTTCTCACCCCCGGGGTGGTTCGGCCAGGAACTCACGGGTGATCCGGGCTGGTCAAATGCGGCCCTGTCGCTCAACGGGCGCCCCCCTTCCTAGGCTGGGGGGATGATCGAAGCCGCCGGCGGAGTCGTATGGAGAAGGACCGACGAGGGCGGCTTGGAAGTGCTGCTCGTCCACCGGCCCCGCTACCACGACTGGTCCTTACCCAAGGGCAAGCTGGAGCCGGGCGAGACGCACCCCGCCGCCGCCGTGCGCGAGGTGGCCGAGGAGACCGGACTGATCTGTAGCACCGGTGCCGAACTGCCGGAGGTGTCGTATCGGGATCGCAAGGACCGACCAAAGCGGGTGCGCTACTGGGCCATGGAGGTGCGCAGCGGCACCTTCGCCATCAACGACGAGGTGGACGAGGTGCGCTGGCTGTCGCTCGACGCCGCCATCAGCCTCCTCACCTACCAACATGACGAGGCCGTGGTGTTGGCCCTGGAGTCACCATGAGCGCCTCCTTCGAGGAGATCGATCGCCGCCCTACCGCCATGGGCGAGATCAGCCTGCGTCGCCGCTGGGAACCCACGCTGTTGGTAGACGTATACGAGGTGAAACTCCAAGAAGAGTTCCTTATGTCCAGCCTGTTCACCGCCGCCGAGGTTGCACTGGCCGAAGTGGGACTGGCGGCCGTGGCCGGGCACGATCTCGACGTGGTGGTGGGCGGCCTCGGCCTCGGCTACACCGCCCGGGCCGTCCTGGGCCAGGAACGAGTGGCGTCGCTGCGGGTGGTCGAGGCTCTGGGTGAGGTAATCGACTGGCATGAACGGGGGCTCCTCCCACTCTCGGCAGAGATCACCGCCGACCCCCGGTGCCTCCTGGTCCCCGGCGACTTCTTCGCCATGGTGGCGGCCGAAGACCCCTTTGGTTCGGGCGCCCCTGATCGCTGTCACGCCATCTTGGTAGACATCGATCACACGCCCCATCACCTTCTGCACCCGAGCCACGCCGCCTTCTATGAGGTAGCCGGGCTGCGGCGGCTCGCCACCCGACTGCACCCCGGTGGTGTCTTTGCCCTGTGGTCCGACGACCCCCCCGATGCCGGGTACGTCGCCGTGGTTAACGAAGCCATCGGTCCCTGCACGGCCCACGATATTCGCTTTCCGAATCCCTTCACGGGCGGGGAAGCGGGCAACACCGTGTACGTCGCGGCGCGAGCACCCCTCTGACCGGCCGGGTCAGTTCGTCACCAGCAGGACAATGCCGATCACAGTGGCAAAAGACACCACTACCAGCCGGAGGTAGCCGCTGCCGATCCCTCGGGCCAGGTGCACCCCGATCTGACCACCCACAAAACTTCCGATCCCCATCACCGCCACGATGGACCAGGCAATGTCAACAACGAAGACGAAGACACACACGGCGGTGGCGTTGATCACCAACGACAACACGACCTTGAGCACGTTCACGCGAGCCAGGTCATCGCCGAGCGTGATACCCAACGCCGCCAACAGAATCACCCCGAGCGCGCCCCCGAAATAGGCGCCGTAGATCCCGCCCAGGAACGTGATCACCACCAGCATGCCCGGCACCCCCACCTTCTCAGCGTCCCGGTGAGCCGCGATGCGCGCCGCCACACGCGGCTGCGCTGCCAGGAGCGCAGCCGAACCCAGGATGAGGAAGGGCACCACCGCATCGAACGACCCCTCCGGGCTCACCAGTAGGAGCCATGCCCCCACCACGGCCCCGACCATGGCGGGGCCAATCAACACACGTGCCCGATGACGCTGGAGATGGACCTCGGACCGGTAGGCGTAGGCGCTTCCGAAATATCCGGGCAACAAACCAGCCGTATTGGTGATGCTGGCCGAGATTGGATCGATCCCGATCGCCAACAGCACGGGGAAGGTGAGCAAGGAACCTCCGCCCGCCATGGCGTTCACAGCCCCCGCCAGAACCGCGACAACCAGCATCACGCCATGATCCAAGATCGTCATCAGATGATTCTGCTCCTAGGGTGCCGGCATGGCGAAGGACCCGGAGCGAATCAAACGACGCACAGCCGAGGCAGACAAGTTGGGGATCACCGAAGACCAACTCCGCCAGCAGCGCCTCGATGCTGATGCCGCCAACCTGGCCCGCAAGGCGAAAGAGGCCGGAGTGTCGGTGGAGCGCTACCTCGACGAGCGACGTCGCCAACGCAACCAGAGCCAGCGGGCCCGGCGGGCCAAACAGCGCGAGAAGTCATGACGGTCACCGCCCCACCCCCCGATGCCGACTCTTCCGCGATGCCCACTTGGCCCGCCGGACGCGCTCGGCTCTGGTCGCTTCATTAGGACGAGATGTCTTCAACCCGACGCGTCGACGCAGTGGTGGTAGGGGCGGGATTCGCAGGGCTGTACATGCTCCACAAACTTCGCTCCGAGGGGTTCAGCGCGGTGGTGTTCGAAGCCGGCGACGACGTGGGCGGCACGTGGTACTGGAACCGCTATCCCGGCGCCCGCTGCGACGTGGAGAGTATGGAGTATTCCTACGGCTTCGACGAAGAGCTTGAACAGGCCTGGGAGTGGACCGAGCGGTACGCCTCCCAGCCCGAGATCCTCCGCTATGCCAACCATGTGGCCGATCGGTTCGATCTGCGCCGTGACATCCAGTTCCAGACCCGCGTCGCCGCCGCCACCTTCGTGGAAGCGAGCAGCACGTGGCGTGTCCGTACCGACCGGGGCCACGACGTGGTGGGCCAGTTCCTGGTGATGGCCACCGGCTGTCTGTCCTCGGCCAACATTCCCGAGATCAGCGGCGCCGCCACCTTTGCTGGTTCCAGTTTCCACACCGGTACGTGGCCGCATGAGGGGGTGGACTTCACCGGACAACGAGTGGGCGTGATCGGCACGGGGTCCTCGGCCGTCCAATCGATTCCCATCATCGCCGAGCAGGCCCGTGAACTCACCGTGTTTCAGCGCACCGCGTCGTTTGCAGTACCGGCCTGGAACCAGGCCCTTGATCCCGGTGCGGTGAAGGAACTGAAGGCGGAGTACCAGACGCTTCGGGCGGAGCAACGCCAGATGGCTACCGGCTTCGGATCACGCATTGATCGCGGCGACGGTTCGGCGCTCGACGCCACCCCGGATGAACTCAGCCGCGAACTACAGCGGCGCTGGGAGTACGGCGGGCTCAGTTTCCTGGGCGCCTACAACGACCTCCTCATCGACAACCAGGCCAACGATCTCGCCGCCCACTTCGTGCGCGCCAAACTTCGCGAGATCGTCGACGACCCCGCCGTAGCCGACAAGCTCGCCCCCACCCAGGTGATTGGATGCAAACGTCTCTGCGTCGACACCGGCTACTGGGCCACCTTCAACCGTCCCAATGTGCATCTGGTGGACCTGCAGGACGATCCGATCGAGGCCATCACGCCGGCCGGCATTCGCACCACCACCGGTGAGCACCCCCTCGAGGCCATCGTGTACGCCACCGGGTTCGATGCCATGACCGGTGCCCTGTTGCGGATCGAGATCACCGGCCGGGGCGGCGTCAGCCTGCGGGAGGCGTGGGCGGCGGGCCCGCGCACGTACCTGGGCCTCGGCGTGGCGGGCTTCCCGAATCTGTTCACGATTACCGGACCGGGCAGTCCGTCGGTGCTCACCAACATGCTCGTGAGCATCCAGCACCACGTGGAGTGGATCGCCGAGTGCATCGGCCATCTCCGCCAGAACCATTTCGCCGCCATCGAGGCCACCGAACCGGCCCAGGAGGCCTGGGTCGACTACGTGAACACGGTGGCGAGCTTCACCCTTTTCCCTACCTGTAATTCCTGGTATCTCGGCGCCAACGTGCCCGGGAAGACCCGAGTGTTCATGCCACTACCGGGGTTCCCGCCCTATGCCGAGCACTGCGCTCATGTGGCGCGATCGGGGTACGAAGGTTTTGCCCTCACCACGCCCTAACCCCGCGTTACGCCGGGGATCGTCTCGGCCGAGGGGGCGCGCACCAGATCGATGAGGCGGGCGAGGGGGTCGAGGTCGAAGGGGGGACCGGACATGATGATGAGGTGGTCGGCCCCCGCCGCCACGTAGTCCTCCCAGGCCTCGACCTCGTCGGGCCGGATGGCCACCGTGCGCTCCACCTCGGCGGGATCGCGACCAACCTTGTCGCACCACTCATTGAGTATCGCGTTCTTCGCTGCGAAATTCTCGGGCGGGCCGAAGGCGTTCCACCCGTCGGCGTATTCCGCCACCAATCGCAGCGTGACCTTCTCGCCCGAACCGCCGATCAGGATCGGCATTGGCCCGACCGGCGGCGGCACCAGTTTCCCCAGACGTTCTTTGATCCGGGGCAGGGCCGCATCGAGCACCTTCAACCGACCCGGGGCCGTACCGAACTCGTAGCCGTATTCCTCATAGTCGCGCTCAAACCATCCCGATCCGATCCCGAGGGTGAAGCGACCGCCGGAGAGGTGATCAATGGTGCCGGCCATGTAGGCCAGCAGGTCCGGGTTTCGGTACGAGTTACACGTGACCATCGCCCCGATGCGGGCGGTAGTGGTCTCCACCGCCATCGCCGCCAGCAGACCATAGGCCTCAAAATGGGCGGCTTCAGGGTCGCCGTAGAGCGGATAGAAGTGGTCCCAGACCCAGATCGAGTCGGCGCCGAGAGCATCGGCGGACCGCCAGGCCGCTCGCAATTGATCAGTGGTGGTGGCCTGTGGGTGCAATTGCACCCCGATCTTGGGAGGAGGCATCTCTGAACGATAGGGATGAATGAGGGCAATCCCACGGAAAATCCCTAAAAAACTGGGGTTCGGCGGGTCCCTCGCCGCCGGGCGGC
The DNA here is from genome assembly GCA_009694375.1 of Acidimicrobiia bacterium. Classification (NCBI taxonomy): domain Bacteria; kingdom Bacillati; phylum Actinomycetota; class Acidimicrobiia; species Acidimicrobiia bacterium. Next base: position 16,953 of record SHVB01000011.1, on the reverse strand, counting down.
CCCGGGCCCCACCAACTCTTCCGCCGGCGAGGCCATTGAGCAGGCGCGGCCGACGATCGGCCATTAGCCTCGCCGGGTGCGCAAGATCGGAATCGCTATCACCTTGGTCGGCATCGCCGTGCTCGTGTGGTTTGCGGTGCTGTCGAGCCCTCAGCCGGCATCCACTTGCGGAAATGATCCCAATGTCGTGGTGGCCTGGCAGAGTCTCGACGGTTTACCTGACGGCAGCGACCAGCTCGAGTGCCGACGATTGGCCCTGGTGGGCTTAGCCAAGGGGTTGGGCCTGAGTGCACCGCTGATCACCGTCGGCTTGCTCATCGCGGTGAGCGCCGGCGCCAGCGACCGCAGCCGCCAGCGCGAAGAGCGTGAACACACCGCCACCGTGGCCGCCGCCACCCGCCAGCGACCCTCGAGTGACGGGACCAAATGGTGGGATGGCTACCGCTGGCAAACCACGACCCGTAAAACCCGCGACGTCCAACCGCCCGTCGACGTGGACGTCGACGCCCCCTAGTCCTCACGCCGGAGCATCGGCGGGAGAGGACCTCCTGCTCGTGGCCAGGCGACCCGCATGATGCGCGCCCTCACCCCCCTGCTCGCCATTGTCCTCGCTGGTGCTGCGACTCTGATCGTGGCCTGCGGCAGCGCGGAGAGACCCCGGACCACGATCGAGCGCCGGTCGATGCAAATGGCCACGACCATCAACGGCGAGGCACTGCCGAATCAGGCGACCATGGCGTTCAAGTCGAGAGAGCTGTCACGCGAGCCTTCCGCGCCGGGCATGGAGACGGTGATCGTCGAGACGATCCGCAAGGCCGGCACGCGCTCCCCGATCCACACGCACGTTTTCGGAGGTGCCACCTGCCTCGTGTCGGGTGAGATGACGCTCTACCTCGAAGGCGCCGAGCCCGCCATGGCAACCGCTGGCACCTGCTACTTCATGCCGCCCGACCGCCTGATGTCCGGGGTCAACTCAGGCACGCAGACGGCTGTGATGCATGACATCTTCACCCTTCCGACCGGCGATCCGGTCTGGACAATCGACGAACCCGGCTTCGACCAGTAGGGCGCCGGAGCACCAGATGTGACGAAGGGGTCTGACCCCTTCGTCACATCTACGCGATCCCGCGGGCCGCTCGGCCTCACCCGGCGCCAAGCGGGCGGCCAGTTCACCCGTGACGAGGCGTCCTTGTTGATCGACCAACTCCTGCAGGCCGACCCCCTCCGCGAAACCCCGATCGGGGCGGATCCGTCGCTGGAGCAGCGTTCCGCCCGCGATCGCCGCGAAGCAGAACGGGTGCAGTCACTGCGGGGCATGCCCACCGATCTTCTCGCCGACGAACTCCGCCGTCGGGGCTGGTCGGTGACCGAACCGTAACCCTCGGTCTCGGTGATCAGCCCTGGAGATCGCGGGGATCCAACGGCACATCCACGGCGTGGACTCGAAGCGCCTCCAGCGGCACCACCTCCAAGGCCCGTTCATGGGTGCACGCCAACACCACCGCCGCCGCGCAACCGTCATGGTGGGCCTGCAACCAGTTGGCGGCGGTCACACACCACCGGTCACCGGGTACCAGGCCCGGAAACCGGTACTGGGGCATCGGCGTGGCCAAGTCGTTGCCGATACGGCGCTGGTGTTCGAGGAACTCTGCGCTCACCACCGCACAGATCGTGTGGCTGCCGTGGTCGTCGGGGCCGGTACTGCAACAGCCATCCCGGTAGAAGCCGGTGAGAGGATCGGTACCGCAAGGCTCCAGTTCCCCTCCCAGTACGTTGCGCTCGGCCATGGACGCAGTATGGCCGCTGCGACCATGCCGGGGGGTTTGGTCAGGTTCTCCACTGGGCGAGGGCGAAGGGATGCACCACGCCGGCGCCGGCCCGCCGAAGCAGCGCACCCCCCATGGTCATCGTCCAGCGGGAGTCCACTAGGTCGTCGACGAGCAACACCGGGCCCGAGGGCACATCGCCGATGACCACCAAGGCATCGTGCACGTTGGCGAGTTGCTGGCTGCTGTTGGCCATGCTGCTCTGGGGGGGCCGGGGCCCCACCCGCCGCAGGACCGGGTGCACCCGCAGGTCGAGCACTACCGCCAGCGCGGTAGCAAGATCAGCCGACATGGTGCGGGAGAAAGACGGTACGAAGGCGATCCATTCCGGCCACGGATCGGGCCGCCAGCGCCGGATGAGTTCCTCGGCCGCCTGCAGCAGTTCGATCGGGGCCACGCCGCTGGCGCGCGCCTCGCGCACCACCGTTCCCCATCCCCCGTCGCCTTCTGAAGCGAGTATTCGCCCCGGTAAGAGGCGTTCGGCAGCAGCAATGTTTCCCGACGGCAGGCCGGGCGCGCCACCGGCCCAGCGGGCTCGGGGCTCGAGCACCTGATCACCGCGACGAAGGTGCGTAATGGCAGCGGCCACCAGGGCCACCGGTAACTCCACATCCCACCCCGTCCCTGCGCACACATCGCACCGGCCACAGGGCGTCGCAGCCGGGTCGTCGAGTTGTTGACGCAACTGCACCATCCGACATGACCAGGACGCCGCGTAGGACGCCATGGCGGCCTGCTCCTGGCGGCGGTGGGCTGTGACGCGCCTCACTCGGTCGCCGTCGTAGGCCCAGGGCTCAGCGGTGCGCCGCCAGCGACCACCGGCGCGGGCCACCGCGCCGTCTACCTCCAGCACTTTGAGCAACAGGGTGAGCCGGCCGCGCGGCAGGTTCACGGCCGCTTCAATTTCAGCGATCGAGCGCGAGCCAGAGGCCGAAGACAACTGCTCCATCACTGCCTCCGTCTGCGCCTGATCCGGGAAGGCAGTAACGATGAAGTGATCGTGGATGTCTCGGTCTTCGCGCCCGCGTAACAGCACGCCAAAGGCCTCGTCGAGGGCGCGACCGGCCCGGCCCACCTGCTGGTAATAGGCGATCGGCGAACCGGGCGACTGGTAATGGATCACGAAGCCCAAGTCCGGCTTGTCGAACCCCATACCCAATGCCGAAGTGGCCACCAACGCCTTCACTTCGTTGCGCAGGAGAGCATCTTCGAGGCCAACGCGCACGGCGGGATCGTCGCTTCCGCTGTAGGCCCGCCCATCTATTCCCTGGGCCCGGAGCCACTCAGCCACCCGCCGGGTGTCGTTGATGGTGAGGCAATAGATGATCCCCGAGCCGGGGAGATCGGGGACCACGGTGGCCAGCCACGCCAGACGATCAGCGGGGGCGGGAAGATCCACCACCGCCAGCCGGAGCGACTCGCGATCGAGGGGGCCACGCTGTACGTCGAGAGAATCACCGAGTTGAGCCACGACGTCGGCGATCACCCGGTCATTGGCGGTGGCGGTGGTGCACAGCACAGGAACCTCGGCCGGCAGAGCGGCGAGCACCTGCGCAATGCGGCGGTAGTCGGGCCGGAAGTCGTGACCCCAATCGCTGATGCAGTGGGCCTCGTCGACCACCAACAGGCCAAGTTCGGCGATGAGTTGTGGGAGGACGTCGTCACGGAAACGCTCGTTCTGTAACCGCTCCGGAGAGATGAGAACGAGGTCAATCACCCCGGTGCGGATCTGGTCTTCGATGGCCGGCCAATCGTCCTGGTTAGAACTGTTGATCGTGACGGCGGTCACCCCGGCGCGTTCAGCCGCCGCTAACTGGTTGCGCATGAGGGCCAGCAACGGGGATACGAGCACCGTGGGCCCGGCCCCGGCATCACGCAACAACCGCGTGGCGATGAAGTACACCGCGCTCTTACCCCATCCGGTGCGCTGCACCACCAGGGTGCGGCCATGCGCCTCCACCAGGCGCGTGATCGCCTCCAGTTGCCCATCGCGGAAGGTGGCATCGGGGTTGCCCGTGAGTTGCTGCAGCAAAGCCAGGGCGGGAGCGGCCACGGTCACGGCCCCTAGCCTAGATAACGGCTTTACCGTCTCCCTGGGCCGTCGCACCACGGCCACTGGCTTCTTGACTGTCCGGCTAAAAACCGTCTTGACTCCCCCTATGGCTGCGCTGGAGAAGGAAGCCCTCAGGCAGAAGTACGCCCTGGAGCGAGACAAGCGCCGTCGCCCCGATGGTAACGATCAGTATCTGGAACTGAAGGGCCAACTGGCCCACTACGCCCAGGACCCGTACATGCCATTGGTGCCGCGAGCCCCCCGCACGGACCACGTAACCGTGGCCTTCATCGGTGGAGGCTTCGCCGGCTTGGTGACGGGGGCGCGGCTCACCGAAGCGGGCGTCGGGGACGTGCGCATCATCGAGAAAGGCGGCGACTTCGGCGGCACGTGGTACTGGAATCGTTACCCCGGAGCGCAGTGCGACACGGCCAGTTTCGTCTACCTGCCCCTTCTTGAGGCCACCGGGCACATGCCCACCGAGAAGTACGCCCACGGCCCGGAGATCCTCGAGCACTGCCAGCGGATCGGCACCCAGTTCAACCTCTACGGCAACTCGCTCTTCCATACCGAGGTCACCCACGTGGAGTGGGATGGCGAGCGTTCCGTGTGGATCATCCGCACCAATCGCGACGACGACTTCACCGCCCAGTTCCTCGGTATGGGCACTGGCCCGCTGCACGTTCCCAAACTGCCCGGCATCCCCGGCATCGAAGACTTCGAGGGCCACTCGTTCCATACCAGCCGGTGGGACTACGACTACACCGGCGGCGATCCTTCCGGTTCCCTGATGACCAACTTGGCCGACCAGCGAGTGGCGATCATCGGCACCGGCGCCACCTCCGTGCAGTGTGTCCCCCACCTGGCCAAGGCGTGCCGGGAGCTGCGGGTGGTCCAGCGCACGCCATCGTCGGTGGATGTAAGGGCCAACCACCCGATCGATCCGGCATGGTTCGCCACCATCAACACCCCTGGATGGCAAGACCGTTGGCTCCACAACTTCACCGCCAACCAGACCGGCGGCATGGTGGAGGAGGACCTCGTGATGGACGGATGGACCGACCTCGCCCGCCGCGTGCGCAGCAAGATGATGAGCCTTCCCGCCGAGGAGTTCACCCCCGAGGGAATGCTGGCGGCCTACGAAGACTCCGACTTCGAGAAGATGAGCGAAATTCGCAACCGGGTGGACGAGATCGTGCAGGATCCGGAAACCGCCCAGCAGCTGAAGGCCTGGTACGGACAATTGTGCAAGCGGCCGTGCTTTCACGACGACTATCTCGCCGCCTTCAACGAGCCCGGCACCCACCTGCTCGACACCGACGGCCAGGGTGTGGAGCGCATCACCGCCGGCGGCGTGGTGGTGAGCGGGGTGGAATATCCGGTGGACTGCATCATTTACGCCTCGGGTTTCGAGGTGGGTCGCGACCACACCCGTCGGGCCGGCTACGACATCATCGGTCGCGATGGCCTCCGGCTCTCGGACTATTGGGCCGATGGCATGCGCACGATGCACGGAACCCATGTGCATGGCTTTCCCAACGCCTTTTTCGTGCAGCCCACGCAGGGAGCCAACCTGATCTCGAACGTGCCCCACAACCTCACCGAGGCGGGCCAGACCATCGCCCTGATCGTGGCTCAGGCTCTGGCGGGGGGCCATGACGAGGTGGAGGTAACCCAGGCGGCCGAGGACAGCTGGATTGAACTCCTCCTTTCGGGCCCGGGGGGCTTCGGCATCCTTGGTTCCCCCGACTGCACCCCGGGCTATTACAACAACGAGGGGCAGCCGCGGGCGCAAGACGCCCAACTGTTAGTGGGCTACCCCCTGGGGGCCAGCGCCTACTTCGAGTATCTCGAGCAATGGCGCACCACCGGTACCTTCGAGGGCCTCGAGTTCCGTTAGAGGTTCCGACCGCCCGGGCCCAGGCGGAAAGCTCTCAGCAGTGTAGAAAACAAACGTGGAAACATGGATTGGCCCCTCGCGCCTCATCGGTCTTGCCCCTCATGGCTAGGCGATCAGCCCCGGCACGGGGCGGGCAGCGACGTCGGGGCGCGCCCGCAGCATGGCTATTCATGACCCTCGTTGGCCTGCTCCTTCTGGCCACACCAGCATTTGCCCACCAACCAGTCTTTCTCACTGACCAGGATGCCGATCCCGCCCATGGGCCAATCCTCGAGAACGGCAAGGTCTCATTCGCTGTCTACTCCACGCTCGACCGGCCCCAGGCGACCCGCGGGCTACGAGCCAACCTCACTAGTGGCGACCCGCTCGTTGCGGAATTGTTGATCCCCGCGCTCGAACCCGAGACATCGCTCAAGGCCACCGAGCTACCTACGTTGACCCTGATCCTGCCGGACGGCACCAAACGGCGGATCCCATCCTCGCTCCGGGAGCGCTTCGACGAACCGTTCTCGAAGACCAGCTACTTCCGCATCGCGTCAGTACGCGAGATCGCACCGACCACAGGTATCTATCGCTATCTCGTGACCGGCGGCGCGCCCGCACGGTTCACGCTCGCAATCGGAACCGACGAGGTGGCCGGCACCGTCGCTGACGCCGAGCCGGTTCCGGTCGGAGGACTGGCGGCGTGGTACTCAACTCCACCCCCCACGACGCCGGTGAGCGCGGCCGCCCGTTCCGAGCCAGGCCCGCCGCGTAGCAGTTCCGCCGATAAAGCCGACGAAGGCGTTTCACCGTTCATTCCCGGAGCAGTAGCCGTCATGGTTGGTGCCGTGGCCGTTGCGATCGCCGTCGTGTGGTTCCGCCGACGACGAACGCCGGCCGGTTGATCCGCCACGTTGACCTGCGGCTTCACACTCACCCTCTGTCCGGACCCCATAAATCGGTCCACCAGTTCTGAGGCGAACCCGCTGTTTTCCTGGTGCGCGCCGCTTCGGCTAGGGCCTGTAGGTCCCACCCGGCGCCGCCTTCACCAGCGGCGAGGCGCTCCATAACTCCGGCCCCCTGGGCCTCCCGATCCCGGCCCCGGGGCGTTGGTGTCGGTCTCGATCCTCGGCTCCATTCTCCTCGCCGGGTGGCGGCGCGGGCAGGGCGCGATGGACCGAGTCGACCGGGTGACCGCTCGCCTGCTCGGCGATCCGGGGCGGAAGCCGTTACGGTCACCTGCGTGAGCTCCACGCCTCCTCGCCGTGCCTGCGGTAACCGGCGTCGCCGGTCGCCACGGCTCGTTCGAGCGCCATCGGTTCGAGGATCAGCCGCAACTCATGGCTACTCGGAGCCGAGATGCTCCCGGCCGGGCCGGGACGCATGGCAATGACAGACCCCCAAGCGCGCACCCGAGCGATCTGGGGTTCGGTGGCGGCGGTGGTGGCGCTCGTGGCGGCGGCAGTGGTGCTGAGCACAAACGGCAATGACAGCACCGTGCAGGCCAACCCCAGCAACACCAGCGTTAGCCCGGCCAACCCGACCACCACCCACGAGCGGATCAGGAGCACCACCAGCACCGAAGCGAGGGCGGTGGAACCGGAGCGCCCGGCCATTCCTGGCGCGTTCGCCGTGCGCCCCGCCGTCACCGGCGGGCTCACCACCTTCGGCTTGGGGGTCTTCAGCATCGACACCCTGCTGGCCACCTTGTCGGTGGCTCCGGCGGGCCCGGAGACCGGCTACGAGCGGAGCCTGTTCGACCACTGGATCGACGCCGACGGCAACGGCTGCGACACCCGTGGCGAGGTACTGCGGGCCGAATCGATCACCCCGGCCCAGATCGATCCGGTGGGTTGCTTCGTGCTCGCTGGCGACTGGCTGTCCATCTACGACCGCTATACCACCGACGATGCCTCTGAATTGGACGTGGACCACATGGTGCCGCTGTTTGAGGCGTGGCAATCAGGGGCAGCAACGTGGTCGTCGGAGCGTCGTCAGGCCTTTGCCAACGACCTGGACCACCCCGGGGCCCTCGTGGCGGTGACCCAGGCCACCAACCGGTCCAAGGGGGCCGACGACCCGGCCCGGTGGCAACCGCCCAACCGCAATGCGTGGTGCATGTACGCCGCCGACTGGATCACGGTGAAGGCGCGGTGGCAACTCACCGCCGACGCGGCCGAAATCAGCGCGCTGCGCAACATGCTGCGGGGCTGCGGCACCGGCACCGCAGCACCGACGAGCCTGCCGGTGCCCGTTCCCATTCCGGCTCCTGCGCCCATGGCCGCTCCCCCTGCCGCCGGAGGCGGGTGCGATCCGTCCTACCCCACGGTGTGCATCCCCCCGGCGCCCCCGGACTTGGATTGCGGCGACATCACCTTCCGGCGTTTCGTGGTGCGCCCACCGGACCCTCACCGCTTCGATGGACGCGACAAGGACGGCATCGGCTGTGAGTCCTAGCCCCGCCGATCAGCCGTCTTCGCGCCGGGTTTGTCCGTGACGAGCCGCCGTTTCAATGTAGAGACTTTTATCCGGCGATTCGATGGCGGCCAGATCCCGATACATCGGCGCGGCAGATGTTCCGGAAGTGACCGATACGAACGACCCTGTCTCCGGACCAAACCGATACCAATGAATGGCATCGCCGGGCACGTTGAGGAACGTTCCCGACTCCGCCACGATCTCCTCCTGGCCTACCCCGAAGGTAACCGGGCCGTTGAGGACATAGAACGTCTCGTCCCAGGGATGCGAGTGCGGGCTGGGACCGGTGCCAGCCGGGCCCTCGGTATGGAACATTTCGTAGCCTTGCGTATCGTGGCCGCTGGCGAGCACGGCAACGGTGAACCCACCGATCTTTAGCGACTCAGGACGTTCCTCGGGCCCCAGGATCACGCGCTTCGACATTGCCCAGCCCACCTTTTGCAGAGAAACCTGACTCGGCCACCCTACGCCGGGTTCCGTTTGAGCGCGTGGGTGAGCGGCCAAGGTTCGCCGGCGGTTCAGATCGGTGCCGGGGGGAGAGAAATCTCCTCGGCCAGTTCGACGTAGCGGCACAGGGCATTCACCAGGCGCATCTGTTCCAGGCTACGGCACGGCGCGGCGAGCAGGGCCGGGCTGCCCACCATGATGCAGAGCGCTTGGGCCCGAGACACGGCCACGTTGATCCGGTGCCGCGAATAGAGGAATTCCATGCCGCGGGGCACGGCCTGGGCGCTCGACGCCGTGAGAGACACCACCACCACGGCGGCTTCCTGGCCTTGGAAGCGGTCGACCGTGCCCACTCGCGCCCCGGGGGGGAGCGTGTGACTAAGAAGTCGGACCTGAGCGTTGTAGGGGGCCACCACCAGGATGTCGGTCAGCGTGAGGGGTTGGCGGGTGCCGTGCTCGTCGGTCCAGGGGCGCCCCAGGAGTTCCCCCACGATGCGGGCCACGGCAACGGCTTCATCCGGGGCGGAGACACGGTTGCCTTCGTGCCCTACTGGTGCCCAGCGGAGACCGGTGCCGCCCACTACGGGGCCGTCGTCGACTGAACGGGTGGCACAGTGATCCTTGGGCGCCAGGCGCTGGTCGTAGAACTGTTCGGAGATGAAGGTGCAAATGCCGGGATGGAGACGCCAGGTGCGGTCGAGGAAGAGTCCGAGATGCTCGGGAACGGTGGCCTCGCCCGCCAGGAGGTGATCCAGGCCCGAAGCCTCGGCGCCGAGCGGGTGCACGCCCTGGGAGGGCTGGGCCAGTTGGCAGGGGTCGCCCACCAGCACGAGGTTTTCGGCGGCAGGCGCCACGGCGATCACATTCGCCAGTGATAGTTGGCCGGCTTCGTCGACCACCAGCGTGTGGACCGAGTTGGCCATTGCCTGGCGAGCGAACAGCCAGCCGGTACCGGCCACCACATCCACGGTTTCGGCCGCCAGTGCCTGCTCCACATCGGCGATGTGGAAGGCGGCGATGACGCCGTCTCTGGTGGAGCGAATGGCACCGTTTGTCGTGCGCTGCATCGCCCGCACCTTGATGCCCTGTTCGGCGGCCTCATCCATCACACGGTCGAGGAGGTGACTGATCACGCTGTGGCTGTGGGCGGTGATCCCCACCGTCCGGCCTGCTGCCACGAGCGCCACGACAGCCTGGGCGGCGGTGAAGGTTTTACCGGCGCCGGGCGGCCCCTGGATCGGCAGGTGGGATTGATCTAGGCCAGCCACCAGCCGAACGGCGGCATCCTCGGCGGACTCACCGACGGCGCGAAGGGCCTGGGCGGGCGGTTGGCGCTCGATGCGGGGCGCGAGGCGACCGAGAAGCCGCCGACCGGCGGCCACGGGACCGGGGCCGTGGACACCGTGGTTGAGCAGCGCAACGGCCACTCGCTGCAACGAGGCTCGTTGCTCATTGGTAGAGATCGGCTTGCCGGGGATCAGGGCCCGGGGATGGGGAGCGATGGAGTTCACGCCGCGTCGGAGGCACAGCAGCCCGTCGACTGAATCCAGCGACACGAGCCTCCCCGGGCCCGGCACCCGTACGACCGAGCTCATGTTTTGGCGCTCCACCTCGGGATCCAGGACCGCCGAGCCGACGTCGAGTTTGTGCTCCTGATCGGCGTCGAACTTGTAGGTCCAGATGAACGACTGCCCATCGTGTTGCGGTGAGCCCACCACCGTGAGCCCGGCGATGGCTTCGGTGTCGGCCCGCAGGTCGGCGTCGTCGCTGTACTGCACGCGATCGAAATAGTTCCACCAAGCGGGCTTGGCCTCGCGCTGGTGCCACCGCAACAGGTGCGCCATCAGCCCGCGGGCCGCCCGATCAGCCACGGTGACATCACTGGTGACGGCGGTGGCCGCCGTGCCGCTGCGGGGCGGATCGGCAATGCCGTCGAGCAGTTGGTCGATGAGTTGGGCGGTGGTGGCTTCCGCATCGCGAGCACGGGGGTCACCGGCGTCGTCGGGTTGGTGTTGTTCCTGAATCTCGAGGTGTTCGAGCGTGTCGCCGCCCGCCACGGCCTCGGCGCGGCGGGCTTCCAGCCAACGGTGCAGAAGCCACGTGGATTCCACATCGTCGCGGTTGTAGGCCTCGATGTTGTCGAGGATCTGCTGATCGCCGGTCTGGAGCCAGCGTTCGTACTCGACGATGCTCGAGCCCGCGTTCGTGATCGCCCCGGTGCGGGCGGGCATGTAGAGCGGCTCGAGTTTCTTCAGCGAATACGACGGCGAGCCGATCACCAGTCCCTGGCGCACAACCCGGTAGAGGTCCACGAACACGTTGCCGCGCAAAAGGTCGTCTACTTCCGCTTCCCGGGTGCCGTACCGGCCCATCAGCTTGCGCAAAGCGGTGATCTCGTAGGGGGCGTAGTGGTACACGTGCAGGTTCGGAGAAAGACGACGGCGCTCAACAATGAAGTCCACGAGTTGTTCGAAGGCATGGCGTTCTCCGGCGGGGTCGTGGCCCCAGAACGGTTGGAACGCGAGGGCATCGTTCTGGATCGTGGCGATCCCGTGGAGGTATTCGATTCCGCCGTGCCCCACGAAGGGGTCGCCTTCGATGTCGTAGTACAAATCGCCGGGGTTGGGAGTGGGCAACAGAGCGAGGCCGCGCGCTGGCTCGAGCGGCCGCGCCAGTTCCACCGGAGGCGGCTGGCCCTCGACGCGGGCGGCCTGTAGGCGGGCCTGCTGCTGCAATCGGGCCAGGGTGCCCACGCCGATGCCGGCGATGCGCAGGCCCACGGGGCTCGCCGCTAACGCCGCCCCGGTGGTGATGCCGGCGGCCTCGAGGCGGCGGGCTTGCTCGTTGCGGAGCCCGGCCACGCCCGAGAGGTGATCGTCGGTGTGCCAACGCGTCTCACACACCTCGATCCAACGGCACACGTCGCAATGGCTGACCGGAAGCGGATAGGTGACCCGGGCTTCCGCCAGTGCCCGCAGAAACCGCTCCCGGGCGGCTCGGTAGTAGGCGGCCACGTCGGCGAGGCGAATCGTCTCGCGGTTCTGGCCACCGAGCACCACATGGATGTGTTGGGCGGCCACGCCCTGGATGCGTTCCACCTGTTCGGCGTAGTGGCACAACTGCAGGACCGCGGAAGGTTTCACGTGACGGGCGAGTTTGGTGTCTTCCGGTTCGTAGCCGAACGCGCCGAGATCACTCGGTCGCTCCACTCGGCGGAGGAAGTCGACGTGCCCGCGCCATGCCACCGTTGCGGTGTCGTCGAGGAAGGTTCCCTGGAAGACCACGTCGGCGCCGTCCCTCATCGCCGCCACGGTGGCGGCCTCGCGTTCGCGCAGTGCGGCGAGGTGGTCGGGGTTCTGGGTGGGTTCGGCGATCTCCACCACCCCCAATCCCTCGGCGTGTAGGTGGGCGAGGTAGGCGGCTTCGTGGGCGAGGCCGCGTTGTTGCAGCAAGTCGAGGTCGGGGTCGGCGCGAAGGGGGGCGCGGCGGGAGTCGGCGAGGACCTTGAGGTTCAATTCGGTGAGGTGGCCGCAGGCGAGGTGGCCCACCAGGTCAGAGGCGTTCACCACCAGTATCCCGTTGGGGTTATCCATCAGGACTCCGGTTGGTGTGGGGTCGTCACCGGCGGGTCTCTGCAAGAGCGACGGAGCCGGAGGGGAGTTGGATGACCGTGGCGTTGCCCAGATCGCTGTACCGCTCGGGAGCGCCGGCGTACCACACGCGCTTGGTGCCCCCCGCTTCGGTAGTGGAATGCCGATCACCGAGGGCGACATAGTGGATTCGGCCATCGGCGATGCTGGCCTCCACATCGGCGAGCACAATGAGGGCCGGGTCGTTTGGATTGGGCGCAAGCGTGTCGATGGCCCCGTGGCCCACCGCCACCCGGAGGGTGCCATCAGCCCGTAGCGGAGCGACCGCCGCGGTGACGAGATCGCTGAGGGGCCGCTTGTTCGGCCACGGTGCACTCACGATGGTGACGCCCTCAGCGACGGGGATTTCGGTGCCGCCATCGAGGGTGACGACATTGGGGGGACAGTGCGCCAGGAAGGTTTCCGACCGGAAAATCGACGCGGCGTCGAGCGGGCCGTGACTGCCAGGGAGGAGGTAGAAGACGACATTGGGGTGGCCTTCATCGCATCGAGGGAGCGGACCAGTACCTGACGCGCAAGTTGGTTGGACCCGAACACGTCGCCACTGATCACCACGAAGGAACAGCCTGCGGCCTCGGCGAGCAGCCCGATGGCGGTGATGGCATCGATGCGAGCAGCCGTAAAGCGCGCCTGGGCATCCACTGAGAGGAGGTGGCGGGTCATCTCCAGTTGCCAATCGGCGGAGTGCACAAAGCGCGTCACCCCCGGATCGTAGAGGCGGCCTGTGACAGGGGCGGGAAATCTTCCCAATCCCAGCATGGAGTGGGTAGGGCCGGTCGACGAGCCGGGTCAGAGGCGGACGACCGCGATCACCGTGTCGTCCAGAATGGTGGTGCCGTGGCCCGGGAAGGCGGTGTCTTCGAGGAGGATGGCGTCGCCGGCGTGCCACGAGCGGGTCTCATCACCGGCGGTGGTCTCACCGCGCCCGGAGAGCACGACCATCCATTGCCGGGCCGGTGAGGGGTGCGACGGATCGCTCCAACCGGCCGGAAACTGGATGAACAACATCTCCCGGGCCGGGAAGGCCGCCGAGACCCCCAGCGGAGGGGCGGGCGGGGCGAACACGGCATCGTGGAAGGTGATGTCTTCGTCGGAGAATCGGGTGGTATCACCGTCGTTGAACACACGGAGATAGCGCATCGCTCAACTATCTCAGGCACCCGGAAGTTCGGCAAGAGACATCGCCGGTACCGGGGGTGGAGCCCTAGCCTGGGGAGCCATGCTCTCGCTCCGCCGCCCTGATGATGCCGCCATCGATGCCTATCGCCGGAACCGGCTGGGGATGGCGGTCACCGGCGTGGTGGCGGACCAACCAGCCCCAGGGTTCCGGCAGGAGCGCAGCACTCGCGTGGTGGGAGCAGGACCCGACGCGTTCGAGCGCGGCCGGGCCGGGCTGGAACAGTGGGTGGCCCACCGCAATTCGGGCGTCGAAGTGTTTCCGGCAGAGGTGGGGATCACCGTAGGAGAGACGGTGGTCGTGGTGACGCGTCAAGGGGGCGTGTGGGTGACGGCGGCATGTCGAATCGAGCGGGTGATCAACGAACCGGCCACATTCGGATTCGTGTACGCCACGCTGCCGGGCCACCCCGAGTGCGGGTACGAGTCCTTCATCGTCGCCCAGGAAGACGGCGTGGTGCGGTTCCACATCGACGCGGTGTCGAAGCCCGGCATGCTCCTCGTGCGGCTGGGTGGCCCCGTGACGCGTTGGCTCCAACGCCGGGCCACCACCGGATACCTCGATGCCATCGAAGAGTGGGCCCAACCGGCGGGCTAACCACCGCTGCCGTCGCACACCGGCGGCCGCGCGCCAATGGCCCCCCCGGAGCCGGTTTGCTCCTCGGAACCAGCGAAAACGTGCCGCCGGAGCAATTGCGGCGGGATGCAGGACATGGGTCAACTCGTGCCGGATGATTTCCCACTAACATCGTTGGCCACCTTCACCACCTCGGTGCGTGACGCTCTGCGTTCGTGCTCGAAGCGATCAGGGCGAGAGAGGAAAGACCCAGGGCCAACCGGCATTCCTGGTGGTGCTTACTGCGCTGGTATTTCTCACTGAGGTAGTCATTACTGGAGACCTTGAGGAACAAAAGGCCGCTTTTTGCGGCGACCTGCAGCTAGAGGCCCGACCGCCGTCATCGTCATCCGCCCTGGACTCCAACGTGATCAACAGGAGTTCGTCTTCTTCCATTGGCTCCAGTGCGGCGGTCAGGACTCCCTGGAAGTGGGTCCAGACATTGGCGGTCGTCTGATCTAGACCACCGCTGTTGAAGCGGCACATCGTGCTCGGAGGTGTGGACCAGCGGTGACCCGTCGAGAGCGGTGGGGCGTGTCGCGCCGCTAGAGCGGGATGGCGATAGGGCCCTCTGCCGCTACGAAGATGCCCCGGCTCACCCACAACGGCGTGCCAGCCGGTACGTGCTCATAAGTGCTGCGGATCAGTGCCCGGCTGCGGGTTGGGTCCGTCACCCAGCGGGCCGACGCGGCCAGATCCGCCAGCCCCTCGGATCGGCCCACCAGGCGCTGCGACCATCGGGCCAGATGTTCACTCGCGGCGAGGTGATTGCTCTTGGACCCATTGCAGGTGTCGGCCAGCACCAGGTTCTCCACGGCATCGTTCGGCCAACGTGACCAGGCCAGGAAGTGGTCCACCTGTGTTACCGACGAAAGACGATCGCCGCAGTAGAAGCACGCCCCGTCCTGGAGGTCGGCCAGGCCCGAACGGAGAACCCTCGACATCGCCACTCGATCCGTGCCAAACAGATGCGCCCGTAGGCGGTCGTCCTCGGTGGCAACGCCGGTCCAGCGCGACACATCACGAGTCCAGTGCAACTCCACCAGCGGTCGAAGCAGTGGCCCCAGCACCACCAGGCGATCGGCCACTCCCGCCAAGAAGGACACGCCATCGCGGCCCTCGCGCCGCAAGCGGGCCACCGAGGTTCCTTCGGGCCAGTCCATGGCGTAGAGAAACGGGATCGTCGTGGTCCCGACCTTCTGAAGCAGCGGGATCGGATAGCGCACAAAAGTGTCTTCAACCGCGTCCAGCGCGCGCGCGTACTCCTCGGGTATCCGCGCCTTGGCTTCGGTGATGTTGCGACAACCGGCAGCGTCTCCCTTCAGGCGCAACCGGAGTGCGGCCCGTAACGGAGGCGACCCCTTCGTGTTGATCTGGCGCAGTTCTCGTTCCACCCCGTCGTTGGCGACATAGATGCGGGTTTGCGGGTAATAACTGGCCAGCACCAGCGCGGCGAGTTCGCGGGTGGGAATCGTGCTGGCCCCGGGGAAGAGGGCCGCCGCGTCGATGAGGGCCAGCAGCAACGCCAACTTGTAGGTAGCGCTTCGGCGGCCCTCGTCAATCACGCGTAGCAGTCGCTCGGTCAGCAGATCGGTTCCGTTCACCCGATCAGTCTCGCCGAACCGCACCCGGGATGGCTCCCAAAGGCGCATGACCGGGAGGCCGACGGGGCCAGGAGTGGGGGCGGGGCGGGCACCGGGTACGGTCGGGCTCATGTACCTCGTCACCGGAACCCACTGAGAGCCATGCGCTTCGGGATCGATGTGGCCCAACAGCGGATGCCCTGGGATGAGGTGGTGTCTCGGGTGCGCTTCGCCGAGGATCTCGGCTTCGACGGAGCCTGGGGGTTCGACCACTTCCAGCCCATGTACGGCGAGGGCCCGGGGGAAGCCTTCGATGGTGTGACCACCCTGGCTGCCCTCAGCGGGCTCACCTCACGCATCCGGCTGGGGCTGCTCGTCACCGGCGTCACCTACCGACACCCGTCGATCTTTGCCACGCAGATGGTCACCATCGACCACGCGTCGCACGGGCGGCTCGAGTTGTCGCTGGGCGCGGCCTGGCACGACAAGGAGCACATCGAGCTCGGCATCCCGTTCCCGAGCACGAGCGAGCGCTTCGACCTGCTCGAGGACACGCTGGAGATCACCACGCGGTTGATGACCGGCGAGGTCGTGTCCTACGACGGCAAGCTCGTGTCGCTGCGCGACGCCCAGGTGCTCCCCCGCCCGGTGCAGGCGCCCCACCCGCCGATCTGGATCGGCGGCAACGGACCGAGGCGCACCCTGCCCCTGGTGGCTCGCTACGCGGACGTGTGGCACGGCTTCGGCACGCCGAACAGCATGCAGGACGCCTCCCGCCGGATCGACGAACTGGCCACGGCGGCGGGACGCGACCCCGCCACCATTCTGCGGGCCGGCTCACTATCGCTCGACGACCTCGACACCGCTGGTCGCCACGCCGCCAAGTGGCGCGACGCCGGCTACGGCTACCTGGTGTGCGGCTGGCCCGCGGGCGGCCGAAATCAAGTTGAGGCGTTCGTGCGCCAGGTGCTGCCCACCATCACGTAACCAACGCCCCGGGACGCGTCGCTCTCAGGTGGCCGAGTAACCGCCGTCGACGTTCCAGGTCTGGCCGGTGACAAACGCCGCCGCTGACGACGCCAGAAAGGCCACGACCGGCTGAACATCCTCCGGGCTTCCCCAGCGGGCCATCGGGGTGCGGGCCAGGTAGGGATCGGCCAGTCCGTCGAACTGGGTCATCACCTCAGTCATGCGGGTGAGGATCAGCCCCGGTGCCACCGCATTCACCCGAATCCCCTCCGG
>SHVB01000010.1 GCA_009694375.1 Acidimicrobiia bacterium | reverse complement strand
CTTGCCCTTGGGGTCCGGTCCAGGGTTGCCCAGTGCCGTTTTCGCAGTACCCGCCCTCGTAGCTCAGCGGATAGAGCACCGGCCTCCGGAGCCGGTGGCGCAGGTTCGAGTCCTGCCGAGGGCGCCACCTACTCCCCCGCCGGCGTGACGCGGGCCCGGACGCCGTTGTCCTTAGCAGCGCACGCCGACGGGCGGCTCGCCGGTGGCGTACCCGGCCACGGTGGTACTGGTGGCGGCGGCTCCAAAATCACCAGCGGCCGACGCGCCCCCGGTAGTAGCGACGGTGGTGCGACCCGCATCGACCGAGCCCTCGGGGGCGGGCTGATCGTGCACGGTGGTGAAGTCGGTACCAATCACCACCACCACCGCCCCCGCCGTCCCATTGGGATCGGGCACCAGCGCCGCCCCCCCGGAGATGTGGTCGGCCACCCGACGGGCGATCGCCTCACCGCCAGCCCCGAAACGAACCGTGGTGCGCCCCACATCGCTCCTGCTGTACGTGTCGATGTCGGTGATGGTGAAGCCCACCTTCTGCAACGCCCCGGCGGCATCGGCCGCCCGGCCCGTTACTCCCGAACCGTTCAGCACCGTCACGTCGATCACCCCCGGGGTCACCGTCCCGATCGGCAAACCTCGGAAGATGTTGAGGTACGGCTCGGCCTCTCGCATGTCGGGGATCTCCACCATCGCCCCGCCACTGGTGGTCTTCGGGTGCGACGGAATGGCGAATCCCTCGAGGTCCTCGGCGTTGAAGCGAGCAAACTTCTTCCCGAGTCCGAGTAGATCACCGGCACTCAGCCCGCCGTCGAGTTGCACACTCGATACCCCCGCCCCCACCAGAGTGTTCAGCGTGACGGGATTAGTCAACCCCTTGCTCACCGCCTTGGCGACAGCACGCCGGATGAAGATCTGTTGTCGGGTGATGCGCCCCAGGTCGGCGGTTCCGTCGGTGGTCCACTGGCCGTCAGCGTCTCGGTACTGCAGGTACCGCGACCGCACGAACCGCCGGGCGGTCTGCCCATCGAGCACCTGGCACTTCGCTCCGGGGATCGACAGCCCGGTATGCGAATCGCGCACGGGTGCGTCGAACCACATCGGAACACCGCCCACCGCGTCCACCAGTTCCTCAAAGCCCACGAAATCGATCTCGGCGTAATGGTTGATGGGGATGTCGAAGTTTTCCTCGATGGTGTCGATCAGCACCTGTACTCCCTGACCGTGAGCCGTGTTGATTCGCGCCGTCTTACCGCTCCCGGCAATCGGTAGATAGAGGTCGCGCGGGAACGACAGAATGCTGGCGGTGCCCTCGTTGGGGTCCACGCGCACCACCATGATCGTGTCGGTGCAGTTGCACCCGGCATCGCCGAGAAAACTCCCCGCGTCAGGGTCGCTCGCATCCAGGCCCGCCCGGCTGTCGGTGCCCACGATCAAATAGTTGGCCGGTTCGCCCGCCGCCGCGCTCTGCAAGTCGATGTTGTCCACCCGGCCGATTTGGCCAAAGCGAATACCCACGTAGCCCGCCACCAGGGCCACTCCCACCAAGGTGCCCACGATGCCCACCCCCAGCGCCAGCACTAAGCGCTGGAACCACGGGCGGGGGCGCGCCCGAGGAGAAGAAGCAGGCGTCATGGCCCGCTAACGATACCGGGCGGCCTCCGTCATCAGAGGTCACCCCCACCGCGCTGACCAACGAACCGGCGTGAAGGTCCTACGCTTTCTTATCGGTCTTGGGTTCTTTGGGCAGACCCAACACCCGCTCGCCCACGATGTTGCGCTGGATCTGGGACGTCCCACCCCAGATGGTCTCCGAACGGGAGAAAAAGAACGTCGACACCATCGGGCTCACGGCGTAGCCCTCGGTCACCTTGCCCCGCAGAGCCCCGGGCCACGAACCCGACGCCGGACCCACATCGGCGAGCATGGAACGCGCCCCGTAAATATCCAGCGCCAGTTCCATCGCCTCCTGGTGCATCTCGGACCAATGCATCTTGTTGGTCGCCCCCAACGCAGCCACCGAGGGGTCCTTACGGCCCGTGTAACTAGCCGTCAGCGTGCGCAACCCGTTGATGCGAATGATCTGCACCTTCGACCAGTACTGCGCAAGGCGCTGACGAATCACGGGATCAGTAATGGCACCATTGGCAGTGGCTTCGGCCACCATCACCGTCCACTCCTCCAGGAAGCGGCGGTACCCGGTGGTGGCCGACTGCCCTCGCTCGAATCCCAACGTGGTGTTGGTCACCGCCCACCCGTTGTTCAACCCGCCCACCACATTCTCCGCCGGGCAGCGGGCATCGGCGAAGAACACCTCGTTGAACTCGGCGGTGCCATCGGGCTGGGTGATGGGACGCACGTCCACCCCGGGCTGATTCATGGGCACCAGCAGGTAGGAAATCCCGGCGTGCTTCGTCGCATTGGGATCCGTGCGGGCCAGCAGGAAGCAGTAGTCGGCGAACTGCGCCTGAGTGGTCCACACCTTCTGCCCGTTGATCACGAACTCGTGGCCGTCGAGCACGGCGGTGGTCTTCAGTGAAGCGAGGTCGGAACCCGAGTCGGGCTCGCTGAAGCCCTGACACCAGCGCACCGTGCCGCCCATGATCCTCGGCAGAAACTCCTTCTTCTGCTCCTCGCTCCCCCACTGCAAGATGGTGGGCCCCACCAACGTGTCGCCAAAGAAATCGGCCCGCAACGGGGCTTTAGCCCGGGCAAACTCCTCGGCCAGCACCACCCCCTGCATCAAACTCAGGCCCTTGCCGCCGTATTCGATGGGCCACGTCGCACAGATCCAGCCCCCGGCGTAGAGCTGCTGGGCCCATGCCTCGCTGAAGGCGGCCCGCTCCGTCGCCGACATCTCGAAGCCCGCCCCGAACCATCCAGCGGGCAGATGGTCTTCCAACCATCCCCGGATCTCGGTGCGGAACTCTTCGGCGTCGGGCGGGTACGTCAGGTCCATCTGGGCATGTTGGCCGCACCCCCCACTCGAGCGCCAGCGGGGAACCCTCTGGCTCGACCCCGGCCCCGCCGAGGTCCCCGGGGGGAGTGAGCGTGGGGGACCCGCTCCAGAACTCGTACGCTGCGGGTATGACCGTGTTGAACGAGCCCGCCGCCGCCCCTTACGCCATGTCTGCTGGCAACAAAGAGCGCTGGCAACTCCAATGGAAAGAGCTCTACGACGAGGTGATCACCTCCGGGCTCTGCACCGGTTGCGCCGGCTGCGTGATCGCCTGTCCCCACGACGTCATCGGGTACGAACACGCCCCCGGCGCCTACAAACCCTTCCATCTCGAAGAGGAGCTCGGCCTCGACGACTGCATCCACGGCCAAAAGGGTTGCACCTCCTGCACCCGGGCGTGCCCGCGCTTTCGGGCCTGGGAACCCGAGGCCGATGAGCACCTCTTCGCCCGGGTGCGTCAACCCGACGAACCCAGCGGCATCTACCAGGACATCCTCCTCACCCGGGCGAGCGACGCCATGGTTCATCAGATGGGACAAGACGGCGGCCTCGTGTCGGCCCTGCTCATCTGGGCGCTCGACCAGGGCTACATCGACGCCGCCCTCACCTCGTACCTCGAAGGCGGAGGCGAAGGGGAAAGCAGTTGGAAAGCCATGCCCGGGGTGGCCACCACCAAAGAGGAGGTACTGGCCGGCGCCGGATCGCGCTACACCTATTCGGCCAACACCCTCGCCCTCCCCGAAGCCCTCGAACGGGGCTTCAGCAAGTTGGCGCTGGTGGGGATGAGTTGCCAGTCGTCGGTGCCGCCGGTGATGTGGAGCCGCAAGATCGGCAAGGTGGGAAAGCCCATCGTGTTCAACATCGGTCTCCTGTGCTCCAAGAGCTTCGACGACTCGATCTTCGAGGAACTCTTCTGGACCAAATACGGCTTGGCCAAAGAGCAGATGGTGAAGATGAACATCAAGGGTGTCTTCCAGATCTGGATGCGCGACGGCGCCTACCACGAGATCAACCTCAAGGAGTGCCACGCCTGGACCCGAGAAGGGTGCGTCCACTGCCCGGACTTCGCCGCCGAGCACGCCGACATTTCCACCGGCGGGATCGGCAAGTTCAACGACTGGACCCTCACCATCGTGCGCACCGACCTCGGCCGGGAGATCATCAGCCGGATGATCGACGACGGCTCCATCGAGGCCCGGCCCGGCGACGACGATCCCGGGGCCATCGCCCTCATGCACAAACTCTCCGCCAAGAGCCGCGAGCGCTGGCCGGCCACCGCGATCGACTTCCCGAAGAACCCCCCGAAACCGTCCAAGCCCTAACCGCCCCGCAGAGACCTCGGCCCCATGGACATCGGTCCGCTCCGCGACGCCCTCACCGTCTTGCTCGGTCTGGCCACCGGCGTGCTCTCCGGGCTCTTCGGCGTAGGCGGCGGAGTGATCTCCCAGCCCGGCATGCGGCTCCTGGGGCTGGCGCCCCTCGTGGCGATCGGCACCGCACTACCGGTCATCATCCCCGGCGCCCTCAGCGGCGCCCTGCGGTACCGGCACGAAGACCTCATCCTCTGGCCGGCCGTTTGGGCCACCATCCCGTTGGGCTTGGTGGCCGCCGCAGGGGGCAGCGAGATATCGGCGCAGGTACCCGGCGAGGGCCACCTCCTCCAGTTGGTCACCGCGGGGCTGCTCGGCTTTTCCTCGTACCGGATGGCCACGGTAGCCAGCCCGGCGAATCCCGACCGTTCCGCAAGCCTTGACGCCACCGGTTCCCCGCCGCAGGGAAGGGCCACCAACGCCCGTTACGCCGCCATCGGCGTGGTGGGCGGCTTCCTCTCCGGGCTGCTCGGTATCGGCGGCGGGGTGATCCTGGTGCCGGCCTTTGTGCAGGTCGCCCGCCGCGAGGTGAAGTCGGCTATCGCCACGTCGCTGGTGTGCGTCGGAGCCTTTGCCATTCCCGGCACGATCACCCATGCCCTCAACGGACAGGTGGATTGGCGGGTGGCGGCGGCGCTGATCGTGGGCGTCATCCCCGGTGCTCGCATCGGCGCCGCCCTCACCATCAAGGCGGCCGATCGCCGCCTGCGCCTCACCGTGGCCACCTTCCTCGGGATCATCGCCCTCCTCTACGCCGGCAGCGAACTCCTCGCCCTGCGCTAACTCTCAACCGCCGCCGGGTCCTCAGCGCCCCAGCCGCGCCGGTAGCCGAGGGGAACGCTGTCCGCCGAGGGAACCCCGCGACGTCAGGAAGCCGGGTGGGCTAAGGCTTGGGCACGGCGCAACACGGTGTCGAGCATGGCCTCGGTGAGCGTTCCCGTGAACGTGTTTTGCTGGCTCACGTGGTAGCTAGCCACGATCCATCGCTCGTCGGGTAACGCCACCTCCACGCCATGGGTAAAGCGGGGGCGGCCGACCACGCCGAGAAGTCGGCAGAGCGCGTCGTAGGCGAAGCCGCCCAGCGGCACGAACACGCGCACCGGCAGCAGCGCCAGTTCCCGTTCCATAAACGGCGAGCAGGTGTCGCGTTCCTGCGGGGTGGGCTTGTTGGCCGGAGGGGCGCACCGAACCGGCGAGGTGATCCACGCGTCGCGCAGACGCTGGCCATCCCCACGCGCCACGCTCTCGGGCTGGCTGGCGAACCCAGTGCGGTGGAGGGCGGCGTAGAGAAAATCGCCCGATCGGTCACCGGTAAACATGCGGCCCGTACGGTTGGCGCCATGGGCGGCCGGGGCTAACCCCACGATGGCCACCGTGGCGTTGGGATCTCCGAAGCCGGGCACGGGTCGGCCCCAATACTGCTCATCTCGAAACGACGACCGCTTCTCCACCGCCACCAACTCCCGCCACGCCACCAGGCGCGGGCAGGCCCGACAGGCCACCACCTCGGCCTCGACGGCGGCTAATCCCTCCATCCGATCGGTTCCCACAACCGGCGACGATAGATTGAGAACTCTCTTATGGCCCGCGCCACCACCCCCCCGCCGCCCACGCTCGTGCTCCTCGTGCGTCACGGGCAGACCCCCACCACCGGCAAAGTGCTTCCCGGGCGAGCCGCCGGCCTTCACCTAGCCGACACGGGCCGGCAGCAGGCCCAACGGGTGGCGGAGCGGATCGCCGACCTCCAGACCGACCAGCGGCGAGTGGCCGCCGTGTATGCCTCACCCCTCGAGCGCACCCAGGAAACCGCCGCGCCGATCAGCAAAGCCCTCGGGCGGCGCACCCGCCGCCATGCCGGGTTGATCGAAGCCGACTTTGGCCAGTGGACCGGCGCCAAGCTCGCCACCCTCTACAAACTCCCCGAGTGGCGCACGGTGCAACGCAATCCGAGCGGTTTCCGCTTTCCCGGCGGTGAGTCCTTCATCGAAATGCAGACCCGTATCTGTGGAGCGATCCAGAAGTTGTGCGGGGCCCACCCCGGCGAGACGATCGTGGCCGTGTCGCACGCCGATCCGATCAAAGCGGCCGTCGCCCACGCCATGGGAACGCACCTCGATCTGTTCCAGCGCATCGTGATCTCGCCCTGCTCGGTGTCGGCCATTCTCTACCACGCCGATGGCCCCCTCGTGTTGGCCGTCAACTCCACCGGCAATCTCGCCGCGCTGGTGCCGTCGTGAGCTCGTTCGACCTCCCTGCGCCGGACGTCTTCACCAGCGGGGCTATCGGCCCCGCGGGTCAGCGCGTGTTTTATCTGCAGGCCCGCGACGATCAGTTGGTACTTACCTTGCGCTGCGAGAAACAACAGATCGCCGCCCTCGCCGACTATTTCGATGGTCTGCTCGACGATCTCGAACCGGCTCGCTACGAGTTGGTCACCGGCGACCTCACCCTGGTGGAGCCGGTGCGGGAACTGTGGACCGTCGGCCCCATCGGGGTGGCCTACGACGAACCGGCCGACCGCATCGTGGTGGTGTTCGAGGAACTCACCGACGAGGAACCCAATGAAGAGGCGCCGAGCGTGAAGGTCCACCTGAACCGATCCCAAGTAGCCGCCTTCGTGGGCCATGCCCGCAACCTCGTCTCGGCCGGACGCCCCCCCTGTCGGTTCTGTGGTCTCCCCGTTGATGCCGAGGGCCATGCCTGCCCGCGGATGAACTGACCCGCTGATGGATGCCGCCGCGGTGGCCACGCTGCTTCACCACGGCGAGGTGGAGATCCTCGGCCGTATGCCCTGGAGTTCCAACGCCACCTACCTCTGCCAGCTCACCGCCGGGGCCGAGGAGTTGCAAGCCATCTACAAGCCCCGCCGGGGTGAGCGCCCCCTCTGGGATTTCCCCTCGGGCCTCGACCATCGTGAAGTGGCGGCCTACGAACTGTCCCAGGCCCTGGGCTGGGACATCGTGCCCATGACGGTCCTGCGGGAGGGGCCGCTGGGCATGGGTTCCCTCCAGCGGTTCGTGGAGGCCGATGTAGAACAGCACTACTTCACCCTCTACGAAAACGAAATGCTCCACGACCAACTTCGCACCATGTGTGCCTTCGACCTCGTGGGCAACAACACCGACCGCAAGAGCGGCCACTGCCTGCTGGGTCTCGACGGGCGCATCCAGGGCATCGACCACGGACTGATGTTCCACCAAGAGTTCAAACTCCGCACCGTCATCTGGGAGTTCGGTGGCGAGCCGGTGCCCGCACCGCTGCTCGAAGCGGTGGCCATCCTCGCCGAGGCTGAGGCCCTCCCCGATGCGCTGGCCCGCTTGTTGGACCCCGAGGAACAAGCGGCGGTCCGCGCCCGCGCCCGAACCCTGCTCCGGCAGGGACGGTTCCCCATCGACAACACCGGCCATCGCTACCCCTGGCCCCTGGTCTAACCCGTCACCATCGGACCTGGCCGCCGCCCAATCATGCGGGGCCGGGTTACGGGCCGAAGTCGCCGACGATACGGCGCTGGTCCCTTGGGAACGCCAGCACTTCGGGGCCGTGATCGATACGGCGCCCCGATTGAGAATCCAGCCAGCGATGGAACTGCTGGGCCGGTAGCGGCCGGCTGATGAGATACCCCTGGGCTTCGTCGCACTGGTAGGTGCGCAACATACCCAGCGCCTCTGGGCTCTCGACCCCCTCGGCCACGGTCCGCAACCCGAGACTCCGGCCGAGGTCTACCAGGGCTCGCACGATCACCGCATCCTGGTCGTTGGTCATCATGGTCATCACGAACGACTTGTCGATTTTCAGCTCGGTCACCGGCAACTTACGGAGGTGCGTCAGGGAGGAGTAGCCGGTACCGAAGTCGTCCACCGACAGCCCGACGCCCAAGTTATGCAATCCATTGATCACCTCCATCGAACGATTTGAGCCCGCCATCACGGTGGACTCGGTGAGCTCCAGGGTGAGGGACGTGGCCGGAACACCAGCCTCGACGATGGCGGCGCCGATGTCGCGCACCAGATGGGTGTCGAAAAGGTTCCGGGCCGACAGGTTGACCGAGATGGTGAGATCAAAGCCGGCGTCTCGCCAGATACGGCACTGATCCAGTGCCTCCTTCACCACATAGAGGGTGAGCGGACGGATCACCCCGGTGTGTTCGGCCGCCGGGATGAACTGGTCGGGTCCCAGCGGCCCGAGGCGCGAGTGGGTCCAGCGCACCAATGCCTCCGCCCCTACCACCATGCCGTCGAGCAGATTCACTTTGGGCTGGAGGTACACATCGACCCCGCCCTTCTCAATGGCCGCCGCTAACTCGGCGGCCAGGGCCAGCCGGCGAGGGGCGTACGGATCGGCCTCGGCGGAGTAGACCTCGATACCAGAACCCTCGGTACGGGCGGTGTACGTGGCGGCGTAGGCCCGGGTGAGGAGGGTGTCGGCATCCCGGGCGTGATCGGGATACAAGGCGACGCCGAGGCTGGCACCGAGCACGAGCGAGACAGTGTCGGCGGTGAAGGGCGCGTCGAAATCGTTTCGGATGACCTCGGCGAGACCGACGATGGCCTCCTCGGAGGTGGGGCCCGTCACGAGTACCACAAACTGGTCGCCGGTGAAGCGCACAAGTTGGGTCCGGCCCGACAGCAGTGCCAAAAGACGGTCTCGCACCGACACCAACACGCGGTCGGCGGCGGCGATACCAAGGGTGTCGCTGACCTCGGCGAAGGTATCGAGATCCACAAACACCAGGCCCACGCGCTGCTCATTGTGTTTGGCAGTGCGGATAGCTCGGTCCAGTTCCTGCTCCAACGATACCCGGTTCGGCAGTCCCGTCACCGGGTCATGCAGGGACTCGTAGGCCTTTTCTTGGGCGTCGTGCTTCAGCGTCTCCACCAGTCGCCCGTTCTCCAGGGCCACCTGGGCAAGGTTGGCCAGAGTCTCGAACACCACGAGGTCCTCGGCCACAAAAGAACTGACGTCGGTGAGGCGGTTCGACACCACTAGGGCACCGACCACTGCTCCCTCGTTCCTGAGGGGAACCATCGCCGTGTCCTTCACCCCTAGTTCGCCCAGCCACCCCGGTAATGGCTCACCCGGCGTGTACAGGCGCGGCTGGCCGTCGGGGAGCATCCGCTCCAGGTCTCTCGCAAGGTCATCCCGGCTGATAGCGATGTGGGTCACGACATCGCCCAGGGCGAGTACGCGGGTGGCCGAGGTGCCATCCCTCAGGGGCGGCAGCAGCAGGGCGGCATGTTCAGCTCGCAGGATTTCGCGCGCCCCCAGCACCACCGCTCGTTCGATTTCGACAATTTCAGAACTGCCCAACGACCGAGTGAAGCCGTGGAGGGTTGCCAGATTCTTGTGTTGCTCGGTGAGCTGAACGAAGCGACGGTAGAGGAGAAAGAGGACGGCGATGACCGTCACCATGAGGGAGCCCACATAGGTCTCTTGCCAGATTGAGATGACGAACGCGAGCCCCACGCTCGTATTGGCGATCGATGACATCGCACCCAGTACCGCCACCTGCTGCACCGCGGCTCGGCCAGCCCAACCGCTGAAGATCCAGATGGCGATCGTGACCGAGATCGTGGCGAGGACCTGGGTCGACAGCATCGCCGCGAAGGCGGCCACCCATCCGGGCAGGCCGGTGGCTGATCCCGTCCCCAACACTGCCCGGTACACCGTGACCGCCAGCGTCGCTTCGGCGGCGAACAGGCCGAGGTTGATGACCAACTTATGGATTGATTGCCGGCGGAGCAGCCCGAGAACGAGGACACCGGCAAGTACTCGTCCGATGAGTAGATCATCCGGGGCGGCCATCATGAGGCCCACCACGAAGGGGATTTC
Source organism: Acidimicrobiia bacterium (assembly GCA_009694375.1). Taxonomy (NCBI): domain Bacteria; kingdom Bacillati; phylum Actinomycetota; class Acidimicrobiia; species Acidimicrobiia bacterium. Next base: position 71,012 of record SHVB01000010.1, on the reverse strand, counting down.
GGTGAAGGTGATGGCGTGGGCCTCGCCCCGAGACTCGAGGTGCACCGCAAACGACTCGGTGATCATGAAGCCGATGGTCATGGCCCACCACGGGATGGTGAAGGGGCTCTGCGGCAAGACCTCGTCCTGTAGCAAAGGAACCGCCAGCAACGCCGCCAAACTCGCGAGAGCGAAGGCCAGCATCCACAACCGAGCGTCTACCGACGCCCACGTACCGAGTCGATCGGGGCGATCTCGTTCCACCGGGTAAGGGAACCGAATCGCGGCTTCTGGGTCAAGCCTCCGGACGCGAACGAGCCCGGCGCAGAGGCCGGGCTCGTTGAGTTCAGCGACTACCGCTGGTCAGCGGAGATGCAGACCACGGAGATGCAGACCACGGAGATGCAGACCACGGAGATGCAGACCACGGAGATGCAGACCACGGCCGCCCCACTCAACACCAAGCTTGTTCATTTCATGTCCTCCAACGTCGTTCTAGGGGTGTGATTGCTTAATTGACCGCTCTCCGTGAGATTACTCAACTAGTTGAGTAATTCATTTCGAGGCGATCGGTGCCTCAATGAGGATGACGATACGGCGCGCGACCGATCGTGGCAAGGGGCATTTACCCTGGTCAGAGGGGATACGGAGGGTGTTTGTACCGCCACTTTATGTGGTCATTAGGACTAAATACGGAGAGTAGTTATTTCACTACTAACAGTGGTTGATACAACACAGGAAGTCAGCCGCTTCGTTCCCCGGATTTGCGCGCTCTACGTAGTGATGGGCCCCAACACGCGCTCGAGGTACTGGTTGGTGAATCGGCCCTCAGGGTCGAGTTGGCTCCGCACCGCCTGAAACTCGTCCCACCGCGGGTAGCGCGTCGCCAAACTCTCGTAGCCCTGGAAGTGCATTTTCCCCCAATGGGGGCGACCGCCATAACTCCCCATTATCCGCTCGACCCCCTGGAAATAGGCGTCATACGGGGTGCCCTGATACACGTGGACAGCGATGTACCCCGTAGAGCGTCCCTCCGCGGTAGACAGCGGGATGTCGTCGGGTGCCACCACCCGCACCTCCACCGGAAAGCTCAGTTGGATGCCCGCCTCGTCCACCAGGGCCCGCACCCGGTTGAGCGCCTCAGGAATGGCATCCCGGTCGATGGCGTACTCCATCTCGTAGAACTTCACCCGTCGAGGACTGGTGAACACGCGATCACTGCGATCGGTGTATTCCATCCGACCGGTGGAGGGCAAAATCTTGGCTAGACGCGGGATCAGGCTCGGCTGGCGTCGCCCAATCCGGCACAAGGCCCCGAAGCCCACGTTCGTGATGAGAAGGTCATCAAGAAATTCTTTGGCCTTCCGACGCGGCACCGCCGGCTCGTCGGTGCGCCGATTTCGCTTGGTAAGTGCCCACCCAGTGTGAGGAACCCAGTAGAACTCCACATGGTCGGCACTGGACATGTAGCCGTCGAAGTCGGTCAGGATCTCATCGACGCGCCGCGGTTCCTCGATGGCATGGAGCCGGAAGGCCTTGACCGCTTGGATCGTGATGGTGGACACGATGCCCAGCGCACCCAACCCCACGCGAGCGGCGGCGAACACCCCGGGGTTCTCCTCGGCGGTGGCCGAAAGGATCGAGCCGTCCCCGGCGATCAGGCGAAGCCCCACGATCCGACTGGAGATGTTGCCAAAGTGCCAGCCAGTGCCATGGGTGCCGGTAGCGGTAGCCCCGGCGATCGACTGTTGAGAGATGTCACCCATGTTCTCAAGGGCCAACCCCCGCTGGTCGAGTTCGTCCGACAGCGTCGCCAGGGAGATACCCGCTTGCACCGTGACCGTGCGAGCCCCTGGATCGTGGCCCACGACCCGGCCGTACTTCGCCAGATCCACGAGCACCCCGTCGGTGCAGGCGATCGGCGTGAAACTGTGCCCGGCACCCACACATTTCACCCGAATGCCCGCTCGGGCGGCCTCCTTGACGATGGCAACGAGATCCGCCTCGCCGGTGGGGCGACGAATGGAGGTGGGCGCACAGGACTGATTGCCCGCCCAGTTCGTCCAGGAGGTTCGGTCTTTCATGCTCACCGGCCCGACCCTAGCGGCCGTGTGTCGCGCGCCCCGCCCGTCGGAGCAAGGCGCTCCGATCCCGTGATACCGGACGCGCCACGACCGGGGCGGAAGCCCCGGTCGTGGGACAGATCAGTAAGCCTGACGACTGCTACTGGATGTACGCAGTGACATCAACGATGACCTGCAAGCTACCGCCCGACCCGCCGGATTTCCGAGCAATGACGGTGAACTTACCCGCCTGTACGCCCGTCCCGAGTCCGACGCAGAAAAAGTTCGCCACCGTCTGGCCGGCGGCGAAGTTGATACTCGAAGTGGCCGGTTCGGCCACGCCGGCCGGATAGATCGTGGCATAACCGCCGGCGGAGGGGGAGGTAATGGTGAGGTTCCCCATCAGCGCCACGGACTCAGGGGAAATTCCGGCGGCGTATGCCGTCGGAAGAGGAGAAAAAGTTCGAGTAGTCCCGAAAATCATCGCCGACGTGGTCCGGGTATCGACTATTCGTTGGGGCGTCAGGGCGACCCCAGTGCCGGTTGCCCTGTCTGTACGGACCGTGTTCATCCGCTTCCACAGGGTGTTCGCGCCAGTGCCGGTTCCGGTGGAGGCCCACAGGAGGCCTGCCTGGCTGCGCACCAGTTCATGAGCCGGTCCGCCGCCCAGATGAGGTGAAACGTTAACTCCAAAGGACGGCTGGCTGTTTACCTCGCCCAGCGACGACACTTGCGAAATACGCCCTGTCCCGCCGGCCTTAATGTCGGGGCCTAGTTCAGGTCCACCGGCCACGCCACCCGCAACAACGTGACCGAAAGTAAAAGCAGCATCTGTATTCACACCGTAGTACCAGGCCGCCGTCGTATTAAGCGTCTGGTTTAACCCCCATCCCAATTTTAGGGGGTCATCGGTTTCTGCGGCGGCGGGAGAGGCCGTAGCCAAGGCCACCGCCGCTCCGCCGGCGACGACTCCACCGGCGAGCTTAAGCATGTGCCGACGACTGCGGGCCTCCTCCACTATCTCAACGTCTAGATCATCTTTGTTCGCCATGATATCTCCGTCCTCGGCTTTGGTTCCGCGAGCTTTACGTTCGGTCACATTGATGGGTGGCGTGCCGACGCGCCGCAGGCTTTCTGGCCCATACGGGGTTACACCATTGGCACGCCAGCAGACGATAACACGACGAGAGTTCCGCGTCGCCGATGGCGAATTGCGGCGTTAGCGCTTTAGCGACTAGGCGGCAGGGCCGGGGGCTTCGCACCCGGCGCGCGAGGCACGACCGAGGTACGTACACGGTCCCAACAGGCGGCGTCGAATGAGTAGACCAAGACATCCCAGAACTGGCCGGCCGCGTAGGCATGATGCCGGAAGCGAGCCGACGGCGGCACACCGATCCCACGCAGGATGCGCTGGATCGGATGGTTGAGTTCCAGCACCTCGTGGTGGATCAGACGGGCGCCGTGCTCGAACAACCACGTCACGAACAACGCATAGGCCTCCAGTGCCGTGCCCGCCCGTCGGCGAGCCGGGTCGGCGTACACACTGACGCTGACCACACCGGGATACCCCGTCATCTCGACGGCATCGAGCACCCCGATCACCGCGCCGTCGCGTTGATCGCGAATACCCATCATCCCGGGGCCGGGCCGGGGGGGGCGCGTCATCCAGCCCCCCATGGCCGGGTGGAGCGAACGCGCCCAGTCCAGGTCGAGCAACTCAAGCGGATCGATCGAAGCGGCCGGTTCGAGCCGGGCCCTCTTGCCCTCGAGAGTCTCCGGCGGGCGCTGACCGTTCATGGTGCCAGCACCAGGCGCGGTTCGTGGACGGCGCACCAGCGCTCGAAGTCACTGCGCAGGAGCCCCAGTGCCACCATGTCGAAGGGCTGACCAGCGATAACGACGTGAGCCATGAGGCGTCCTTCGTCAACGAACCCCACGGAAGTGAGCAGGTCCACGTATTCACTGGTGAGGTCCATGGCGGGAATCTGGGCGTGGATGCGCTGGAGCGGGAACAACCAAAAGAGATGGCGGACCATCATGGCTAGGGGGAGTACGGCGGCGCCCGGATCAGTGAATAATGCCGTGAAACCGGCGGTGAGCGCCTTCACGTTGGCCAGCGCGGTAGTGGCCATGCCCACGCACTCACCGGCACGTACCACCGCCAACGGCAGCGCCCAAGGTTCCTGCGGAAGGTGGGCCAGGATCGCCGCTAACGTGGCCTCATCGGGCGGCAAGTCCAGGATGAAGCGGTGGCCCCGCTGGCCCAGCATCTCGGCCACCAGGTGGGCGCGGGAAGGTTCGAGCAACTGCAACGAGAAACCATCGAGCTCGACCATCGCAGGGACCGGCCCGGCGGTGGAGGGGTGATCGATCACTGGTGGGGGCTCTCGAAGCGGGCGTCAAGGTCCCAGTCAATCCGGTCGTCGTCAAGCTCAATTTCCCCACGAAGGACTGCGGCAAGATAGGCCGCCAAATCGGCAATCGAGAGAAACTCCCAGGCGAGGGTGGCCGAAAGGGGCCGGCCAACCAGCTCGGAAAGGTCGCCCGTGAGAAACACCGCGTCGGATGACCCGAGGCCATAAGTCTCGAAGCGATCGTGCTGCCCCACCACGGACGGTTGGACCTCAAGCAACTCGGCGATGCGCTCCTGCAACCAGGCGGCAATGTCCTCTTCGCTCAGAGGCGGAGTGTCCGGCGGTGGTTCCATCACGGCCCAGTATTACCAGACCGCGTCAAAGCCCTTGGCCCAATCGGCGAAGTTCGCCGGCCAGCAGCAGGCGGGCGGCCTCGGCCCGTCGCAACTTGCCACTGGTGGTGCGGGGCAGCGACCCGATCGGGACGAGGACCACATCGTCGGGCCGCACCCCGAAGCGCTCGGCCACGACGGCGTAGATCTCCCCGGTCAACGCGGCCGCCCCGGCCACCGCCGCCCGGCCCACTTCCTGCACCACCACCATCCGTTCATGGCCCGAGGCAGTGACGCTCAAGGCAGCCGTAAGCCCCTGACGGTCGGCGTGGATCGCCGGCCCAACGGCCTCCTCCACATCGTGGGCATCCAGGGTGCGTCCGTCCACAATCAGGGTGTCTTTCAGGCGACCGGTCACGTACAACTGGCCATCCACCAGACATCCGAGATCGCCCGTGCACAGGTAGGGGCCGTCGCCCTCAGCCGTCGTCGCCGCAAACCGTTCCCGGCTGAGGTCGGGCTGGCCGAAGTACCCCGCCGCCACCGACGGGCCCCGCACCCAGATTTCCCCCACCTCACCCCGCGCGCACTCCGTGTGCGTCTGCGGATCAACGATCAACAGCACCGTATCGTCCCCGACGACTTCGCCATTGCTCACCAGCGCGCGAACATCGTCCGCGTCCACCGGCGTCGCCGCCACCCCGGTACTCAACCCCAGCCGCGAAAGAGGCGTGACGGTGGGGCCACGGCCCGACACTCCCCCCGAGACAAACAACGTGCTTTCCGCCAACCCGTAGCAGGGATAGAACGCGGAGGGTCGGAACCCCACCGGAGCGAACCGCTCCCCGAACGCCCGCAAGGTGCCCGCACTCACCGGTTCCGCTCCGGTAAAAGCCAACCGCCACGAACTGAGATCCAGTCCGTCGAGTTGATCGTCACGAACCCGCTCGACGCACATCCGGTAGGCGAAGTCGGGACCGCCGCTGATCGTGCCACCGGCTTGCGTGATGGCCCGTAACCAACGCACCGGGGACTGCACAAACTCCTGCGGCGTCAGCAGCGTCACCGCAAATCCGCCGTGGAGGGGGGTCAGTAATCCGCCCACTAGGCCCATGTCGTGATGCGGTGGTAGCCACACCACTCCGTGGTCCTGGCTGGTCGTAGCAAAAGCACGCTGAATAGTGGCGAGGTTCGCCAGCAGATTGGCGTGCGTCACCACCACCCCTCGAGGAGCCATCGTGGAGCCCGAGGTGTACTGGAGGAACGCCGGTTGCCGGGCATCCACCGGCGGCGGCACCCAGTTCCCCCCGTCACGGCGCACCGCATCGTTGAGGCGATGCCAGGGGATCGACAGGAGCGGGTCGGAAGCCTCGATCCCGGCCATCGTCGCCGTTGCCAACGCCTCGGTGGAAAGTATGGCCCGGGGTTGACAATCGGCCAGGATGCGCGCCAAGGGAAGGAGACTCTGACGTAAGCGCGCCCGACTCGGCGGGGCCGCCGGGATGGGGACCAACCCGGCCGCCACGCAGCCCAGGAAACCCAGCACAAATGCCCTCCCCGGAGGAAGGAGCAGCAGCACTCGAGAACCCGGGGCGAGTGTGTCGGCAAGGTGGCACCCCACGCCCAGGACCTGACGGTGCAACGTGGCGGCGGTGATTGATCCCGCCGGGCCATCGGCCGATTCGAACATCGAATAGAGCCGCTGGTCCGGATGCTCAGCGGCCCTCGCCGCCACCATCCCGAGCAACGACTCAGGCCCCTCGCGCGGGCTCATCGACGTCGTCCCCGTGCCCCCCATAGCGGCATCCTCCCACGATCAACCCGCCCAAAGGTGGGGGGCACGGGAGAGGCTCAGCGCGCCTGCAGAGCCTCGATGAGCTTGGGCAACACCTTGTGGACGTCGCCCACGATCCCCAGATCGGCCACCGAGAAGATCGGGGCCTCAGGGTCCTTGTTGATCGCGATGATGTTCTTCGAGCCCTTCATACCCACGAGGTGCTGCGTGGCTCCCGAGATGCCGGCCGCGATGTAGACCGTGGGCTTGACGACCTTGCCGGTCTGGCCCACCTGATAGCTGTAGGGAACCCAGCCGGCATCCACGATCGCCCGAGAGGCGCCCGGCGCCGCCTTCAACAGCTTGGCCAGCGTCTCGATCAACTCGTAGTTGTCCTTCTCGCCCAGTCCACGACCGCCCGATACCACAATGGCCGCTTCATCAAGCTTCGGGCCGGTGGCCTCTTCCACATGTCGATTGGTGACCTTGGCCGTACCAGCGTCGGTGACCTCCAAGGAGACCACCTCGGCGGGGGCACCCCCCGCCTCTTCGGCCACAAAGGACTTGGGACGGAACAAGGCGATATGCGGCCCCGCGGCCGTGAACTTCGTCTTCACCAGTTTCATGCCACCGAAAATCGGTTCGGTGACCACGACGACATCACCGTCTAGTTCGATGTCGATGTTGTTGGTGATCACGGGCTGATCCAACGCCACGGACAAACGAGCAGCAATGTCGCGACCGTCGTAGGTGGTGCCGAACATGATCAAATCCGGGCCGTTGCCATCCGCCACGGCCTTGGCAATAGCCGAGGCCACCGGAACGCCCGGCAGAGAAGCCGCGAGGTCGCCGGTGCTGTGGATCTTGGTGGCACCATGAGCCCCCACCTCGCTGGCCACGGACTCCGCATCGGCACCGCCGTAGACAACCTCCACGGCACCACCAAGCGTGCGAGCCTTGGCCAAAAGTTCCAGACTGAGGGGTGTGATGTTGCCGTTGGTGGCTTCGGCGTACACCCAAATGCTCTTCAGAGCCATGTGCGTTCTCTCTCCTCGAAATCCGGGCCTCAGATGACCTTGAGGCCATCCAGGAAACTGACAATGTTCGTAAATGCTTCGCCGTCGTCCACGATGATTTCGCCCGCCTCGCGCACGGGGGCGTCTTCCACGGCCACGATTTCCTGGCCGGCCCCCGCCGCTCCCACCCGAGCCGGATCGAGACCCAATCCGACCACTGTTTGCTCTTCGACCGGCTTGGATTTAGCGGCCATGATCCCCTTGAAGGAGGGGTAGCGAGGCTCCACCACCCCAGCGGTCACCGACACCACCGCGGGAAGCGAGCAGGTGACCTCGTCGTACCCGTCTTCGGTCTGGCGGCGCACATTCACGCTCTGGCCGTCGATGTGCACCTCCTTGGCGAAGGTGATCGAAGGCAGGCCCAATAGTGCGGCGATCTGCTCGGGAACGGTTCCGGTGTAGCCATCACTCGATTCGGTGGCCGCCAGCACAAGATCGGGCTCGGCGGACTTGATCGCGGCGGCGAGAACCTTGGCGGTGTCGAGGGCACCGGCACCGGAAAGAACCGGATCAGAAATGAGAATCGCCTTGGCGGCCCCCATGGCGAGGGCGGTACGAAGACCACTGTTCTCGTTGTTGGGAGCCATGGAGACCAAGGTCACTTCCCCTCCACCGGCTTTGTCCACCAGCTGCAGGGCCATTTCGACGCCGTAGCTATCGGACTCGTCGAGGATGAGTTTCCCGCTGCGATCCAGCGTGAGGTCACCTTCGAGTTTGCCCGGCTCGGCGGGGTCGGGGATCTGTTTCACACAGACGACAACGTGCATACCGCATCGTGGCACGTTGCCCCACGATGCTTCCAACCGAGGCGTCATCGCCCACAGGCGGGGCGGGTAGGTTCAGGGTTGTGATGCGCGTGCTCCTGTTGGTCAACTCGGCGGCGTCCTCGGTCACCGCCCGGCGCCGGGTCGTCATCCAAAAGGCCCTCTCCGCCGATCACGCCGTCACCCTCGCCGAGACCAGTAGGCGCGGCCATGCCACCCGCCTCGCCCAGGGGGCGGCGGCGGCGGGCGCCGATGTGGTGGTCGTACTCGGTGGCGATGGCACCCTCAATGAGGCCGCCAACGGACTCGCCGGCACCCCCTGTGCCCTGGCGGCGCTTCCCGGGGGGTCCACCAATGTGTTCGCCCGCACCATCGGCCTGCCCAACGACCCCATCGAGGCCACCAGCGACCTCCTCGACGCCCTCGACGCCGGGCGCATCAAGCGCGTCGGGCTGGGCACGGTAAACGGCCGCTACTTCCTCTTCCATGTGGGTATGGGCTTCGACGCGGCGGCGGTGGCCCAGGTGGAGAGGCGGTCTGGACTCAAGCGCTACGCCGGTCATCCGCTGTTTATCTTTGCCGGATTCGACACCTGGATACGCCACTACGACCGCAGCCGCCCGCGCTTTTCCGTGCGTTACGAGGACGGGACGGTGGTGGACGATGGGTACCTGTCGATCTGTCTCAACACGAACCCCTACACCTACCTCGGCAATCGGCCCCTCAATCTGGCCCCTGAAACCACCCTGGAGCGCGGGCTGGCCGTAGTCACCCTGCGCACCCTCGCCTTCGGCCGCACCCTGCGCATCATCGGCTCCGCCCTCGGCCAAGGCCGGCACCTGCGCACGTCACGTTGGACGGACTACCGCAGCGACCTCGCCCGCCTCACCGTGACGGGCTACGGGCCTTTCCCCTACCAGGTCGACGGCGATTACCTCGGCGAAACCGAATTGCTCGAGATCAGCCACGAACCCAACATCCTCCGGCTGGTCCTCCCTAGCTGAGGGCCTGACGCGCGATGGCGGGCACGTTGGTGACCACCGCATCTACCCCAAGATCAGCCAACCATTTGATGCGGTCTGGTTCGTCGCACGTCCAGGTGTTCACCGCCAAGCCGGCTGCGTGCGCCTGAGCCACAAAGGTTTTCGATACGAACACGTGGTAAGGGTGGATAGCCACATGGCCGCGCCTCGCTGCCATGTCGATGAGCGCACCCGGATCCTCTACGAGAGTAACCAACCAGGCCGTGGCCAACTGAGGCGCCAACGCATGCACCCGATCCACCGTAGGAAGATGAAAGGAGGAGATGAGGTGACGGCCGTCGTCGAGTTCGCCCCGCGCCGTCAATTCGGCCACCACGGCCGCCGCCAACTGCTCGCTGACGTCGAAATCCTTATCGTCCGGCCCGTTTTTGATTTCCGTGTTCACCACCGTCAGTGGGCGGCAGGTGCGGAGGGCGCTGGTAAAACCGGGGAGCCATTCGGGGAGATCGGCCATGTCGGTGTCCACCAACACGCGACCGTCAGCAAGGGTGTCGTCGTGGCTCACCACGAGGGCCCCATCACGGGTGCGACGGACGTCCAACTCGACACCATCGGCCCCCTGGGCCACGGCACCCTCGAAGGCCAGCAGGGTATTCTCAGGAAAATCCGTGGATGCCCCACGATGAGCGATCACGAGCATGCCAAATGTCACCTTCGACTCGACAAAAAGTGCTTGCAAGCGTTAGCGCACTGAGGATAAGATGTCCAACGCAGCCGAACATGCACTAGGACTGAGTCCCTCAGCGTGGCGGCATGTGAAACTCGTCACGAACTCGTCGTGACCATTTGACGCCCGGAGTATGTCGTGGCCCTCGCCCAGTACCGTCCCCTACCAATCACCGTTGAGCGGGAGGACTGGCGCGACGTCGCTTCTTGCCGCGACACCGACCCCGACCTGTTCTTCCCGGTCGGCACCACCGGCCCGGCCATCGAGCAGATCGAAAGCGCCAAGGCCGTCTGCCGGGAATGTCATGCAGAGGTGCAATGCCTCGAGTACGCCCTCGCCACCAACCAGGACTCCGGCGTGTGGGGCGGCACCTCTGAAGAGGAGCGGCGCCAGTTGCGCAAGCAGTACGTCGCCCGCCAGCGCCGCACCGCCTAGTTCCCCCCGCACCCCCTCGGGTGCGTTTCGTCGTCGACCTCCTGTCCAGCGGGAGGTCGCTTCGCGTAGCGGCATCACTCGGGCAACGAGGCGGGAAGATCGAGGCGGATGACGGTGCCGGGGCGGTTCCCGCCCCCCGCCCCCCGCTCGATGGCGATGGTCCCCATGAGTTCCGAAGTGACCAAAGTGCGCACGATCGACAGGCCAAGCCCGGTCACGGCGGTGAGATCGAAGTTGGCGGGCACCCCAACGCCGTCGTCGACCACGGTGACAGTCAGCCGATCGCCCTCTCGGTGCAGGCCCACAATCGCAACCCCCGGGTCCACTTGCAGATCTAGACCGGCCGGAAAAGCATGGTCGATCGCATTTTGCAGCAACTCGTTGAGTACGACCGCTAACGGGGTGGCCACCGCCGCGGGGAGGAAGCCTGCGTCGCCCTCCACCCGCAATACCACCGGGCGGTCCTCCGAGGACATCCCCTCCTCCACCATGCGCAGAAGGGGTCGAACGATCTCTACAAAGGCCACATCGTCGCCGGCCTCACGCGACAACGTTTCGTGCACCAAGGCAATGGCCCGGATGCGCCGAACGGACTCCTCAATGGCTTCTTTGGCTTCGGGGGAAGAAAATCGGCGGCCCTGGAGCCGCAGGAGCGATGAGATGGTCTGCAGGTTGTTCTTCACCCGGTGGTGGATTTCCCGGATAGTGGCATCCTTGGACAGCAACAGGCGGTCTCGCCGCCGCAGTTCGGACACATCCCGGGTGAGGACAACCGCACCCGAGACCACCCCGTGGTCGATCAGTGGAATGCAGCGGATCAGCACCGACACATCGGCGCTTCCCTCCAACTCCTCGGTCACTGGGGCGGCGATGGAGAACGCCGTCCGCACGAGGCTGTCATCAAGGCCCAGTTCACCGAACCGCAGACCTTCAGCGTTGGCATGCACCCCAACCCGGTGCAGTGCCGACACACCGTTGGGTGAGGTGTACTCCACCCGGCCGGCGGCATCGAGCAGGATCACGCCGTCGCCCACCCGGGGCGCCTCCTCCGTCTCGGAGTCCTGGGCATCAAAGGGGAAGTCGCCCGCCGAGATCATCCGGGCAAAGCGGTTGAAAATGTCGACGTAGGTGCGCTCAAGTTCCCCTGGCTGCCGGCCAAAGGAGGGGGCGGACTCACGCGTGAGCACAGCGATGACCTTGCCGCGATGACGGACCGGAATACACAACACGCGCACCCGTTCCTTCAACGCCGCGATGGTGGCCTCGCCATCAATGATCTCGCCGATGCGAAACGCTCGCGATACCAACGGGCGCTCTTGCTCGTCCACGGTCGTCCCGATCCAGTCGGCCCGGTAGACCGTCTGCGAGGTGGACGGCCGCACCTGGGACAACACGAGAAAGCGCTCGGCATCCTCGGAATCCACGGTGGGAGCGAACAGCAGCAGATCGGCGAAACAGAAGTCGGCCAACAGACCCCAGACGGCGACGAGCCGCTGGAGATGGTTGACGTCGCGGCCGTCAAGAGAAGTGTGGAAGCGAGCAAGCTCGGTCAGCGATGCCATAACTTCCCCAGGTTACGGGATTGACCAGCCCGCCCCTTATGCGCTCGGGCGGGCGGCGTCAGTTTGGGCCCGGGTAAGGACAAACTTTTCCCCACAGGCGGTGCAGTGAAGGTACATGATTTCGTCGAACAGATCGATGTGATCGAGGTAGCCCCGACCGCCACAATACGGACAGGCCGACGGCGATCCCCATGCGGGCACTGAGGGCGCCGCTACCGCGGTCCGAAGGTCGACAACCTGGTGCTCGCCAGAATTTTTGGATCGAAACAGCCTCATAGTGGTGCTTTCCAGCCACTTGGTGCCCAGCGAAACCCTACAGCTTGAACCGGTCAACCCGACGGACTCTCAATGCCCCCAGGATGCCTTAGCGCCAGAGTTGTTCGCCGAGTTCCAACAACCCGGCGAGGTCGGTGATGTCGCGATCAAAATAGGGCACGGTGGCTACCACCTCCGGAGCGGAGGAGAGATCGGCCCGAGTGTCCTCTTCCCGCTTGGCCACCACCTGAAAGTTGAGAAAACTCTCTCCAACCTCCCGCAGCACTCGGGCCACCAACTCCGGTGATCCAGCCGATGCCGGCAGCGCCTCGGCCAACGATTCGGATCGAGAAACCATTGCCCGCGCCGACGCCGTGGTGCCCTCTTCGAGAAACCACGACGGCAGCACCTTATTGAGCACAACCGCCCCCAGGTGCAAGCCCCGCTGATCGAGAGCCTCGATGAAGAACTCGGCTTCGCGTACGGGCGCCGCCTCCAACGTAGACACCACCACGAAGGTGGTGCGTTTGTCTCCCAGCGTGTGGTTCACCGCCGTCGCTCGTTCCACAAAACCGTCGTACATGGACTGGAACAGAAGGAAGAACTCGGCAATGTCTTCCAGAAACTTCGACCCCAGCACGCGGTCTGCCACCGAATAGAACGGCCGGGAGGCCAACGAGAACACCCGGCTACGGGCCGGCACGGTGAGCCAACGCAGAAGCCGGCTCGAAAAAAAGTCGGCCATGCGTTCCGGCGCCTCAAGAAAGTCGATGGCGTTTCGGGTGGGAGGCGTGTCGACCACAATTAGGTCGTAGGTCCCCGAGGCGTGAATCTCATAGAGCCGCTCCATGGCGATGTAATCGTGACTCTGCACAAAGCGACCCGTGATGTTCTTGTAGAGCGGATTGGCGAGGATGGCCTCCCGTGTTTCCGGGTCGGGGGCGTGACGAGTGACGAGATCATCCCAACTTTGTTTCGTGTCGAGCATCGCCACCCACAACTCGCCGCGTGCCTCCACCCCGGCCTTCGTAAACGCCGCCGGCGGTACCTGCGTCTCGTTGTTACCAAATGCCTCCAGACCCAGGGCATTGGCCAGTCGGCGAGCGGGGTCGACGGTGAGGACGAGCACCTTGCCACCGTGATGGACCGCCGCCATCGCGGCCACCGCCGCCGCCGTGGTGGTCTTGCCCACCCCTCCCGAACCGCAGTGAATCACGATCTCCTTGGCCGCCAACAACTGCTCGATCGAACGCGTGCTGGCGGCGGGGCGCTTGGGGGCGGGCATGGCTAGGTCAACTCTTCGTTCAGATGCTCGGCAACCTGACGGGTGGCGCGGGCACCGTGACTGCGTTGGAACAGGTACGGCACGAAGAGCAAGGGAACCTCGGGGGGCAACTCCTGGCGCAGCCGCGCCAGGTGCACGCCGCGCGTGCGGCGAAGAGTTACCGCCAACTGGGCCCCATCGAGCAGAGGCTGCACCGGACCACCGATCGCTTTGGTCAGCGTCGCCACCGGCAGAGCATCGAAGATGTTCTCTTCGCGACGGGTAAACAACTCGGGGAGCACGCGATTCGCCACCACTGCCGCGAGATCCACCACCGTCTCAGCGCGAAGCCGGGTGACGAGTTCGAGGGTCTCGTTCACCGGCATCTCCTCGGGGGCCGCCACGATCACCGCGCCGGTCTTCGTTGGATCACCAAGAATGTCGAGCATCCAATCCGTCTGATCCCGCACCAGACCCACCTGCACCAGTTCTTGGATCGACTGGGGCGCGGCCAGTTGACCAACGATGTGCCCCGTGGCCGACGCATCCACGACCACGAGGTCGTAGTGGCGCTCGCGCACCTCCCACACGAACTTCCCGATGGTGAGAATCTCCTTCACACCCGGGGCGGCATTGGCCACGAAATCAAACGTGCGGGCTAGTGGCCCCAGACGCGCCACCAACGGAATCTTCAGTTGCAGATTCAAATACTCCTTGAGCGAATCCTCCGTGTTCATCGACATCGCCCACAGGTTGCGGGATACCTCCCGCTCTTTGAACCGGGTGGGGCCGATCTCAAAGAAGTCGGCCAGGTTGCCTTTGGCATCCACCTCCCCCACCAACGTGCGTCGGCCCTGCTGCGCCGCCAGTACCGCTAAGGAGGCGGCGATCGTGGTCTTACCCACCCCACCCTTACCGGTGACAAACAGCAACTTGCGGTCAAGGAGTTCCACGGTCATGACGAGCGCAACTCCGTTGCCGTCTCCCCCACTAGGAGAGGATCAGCCGCCGAAACCGATGCGGCGATCGTCCTTCGGGCTACCGATCTCTACATAGGCCAGCTTCTCGGCCGGTACGCCAACCTGACGGCCTCGGCGGTCGGTCAGCCATAGCGTGGAGCCATCGGCGAGGGCCTGCTCGACCTGCTTCTTGAGAGCGCCGGCATCGGCGTCGTCGTCCAACTGCACCTCAAGCTCTTTCGGGGTCTGGGTCAGGCCGATGCGGACGTCCACATAATCTCCTCGGTAGGGGCGGGGGTCAATCTACCGGTCATTGGCTCGACTCCGTGCCGCCTTGTCCCTCGGCCCCAACTTCGGCCGCCCACCGGGGGTGATGCCGCACCACCACGGCCCGAGGAACAGTGCCGCGGCGCATGGCCCGCAGAGCCACCGGATCGGACAGCGCCTTGAGGATGTGCACGGTGATGACCGCGACAAGGGCAATGGCCAACCAGTCGTGCACAAAGGTCGCCCCGGTTCGCCACGCCAGTGGGAAGGGGTTGAACCACTTCATGATGGAACCGGTGACGAACAGCAGCGGGATACACCCCGCCACAAAAATGGCGTTGAGCTTTTGACCCGCGTTGAACTTGCCCATGGTGGCGTGGCCGCGTCGCCCCCCGCTGGTGAGCCAGCGGCGATCTTCCACCGACCAGCGGGAGAGTCGCCGCACATCCCGGCGCAGACCACCCCGCCACGAACCCGCATAGGCCGCCAGCAGAGGTAGCGGCAACAGGAGACCACTAATCACGTGAATGTCTTTCAGAAGCACCCGCCGTCCCACCAGGCTCGACAGCGCCGGGATGTAGAGCGTCATGCCCGTGGCCAACAAAACGAGAAAGAGACTCGCGTTACTCCAGTGCAACCAACGCTCGACCCGGTCGAAGCGCACCACCTCGTTGGCGTCCTGCGCCGCAGTTTTCATGCGGTGGGGGCGTCGCTCAGCCCGTTGGACTCCCCCACCCAGGCATCCGTGTCGTACCCAAGATTTTCCCAGTACCCCGGATCCGTAGGGGCATCGAGCGCCCGAACCACCTCGATGCGATCCAGCCATTTCAGCGACTTGTAGCCATACATCGGAGCCACATAGAGACGCACCGGACCACCGTGGGGCTGCGTCACGGGTCCGCCGAGCATCTCGTGGGCGACGAGCACATCATCACGCTGGGCCTGCTCGAGGGTGAGCGTCTCGGTGTAGACCCCGTCGAACGAATAGAACCTCACGTGGGTGGCATCCGGCGCCACCCCGACGGCGGCCAGCAGATCGGCCAACTTCACCCCCCGCCAGGGCACGTCGGCCACCCGCCAACCCGTGACACATTGAAAATCGCGGGTGAGGTTGGTCTGGGGGAGGCGATCGCGTAAGTCGGCTAGGTCGAGTTCCAATGGCTGATCCACCGCCCCATCAACCACGAGACGGTACTGCGCATCCGTGCGGGAGGGCATCGAGTCGGTGACCGAGTAGATGCGGAAGCGATCGCTAGAGGGCAGCAACGACGTCAGGCCCGTTCGGTCATTCCGTGTGAGTGGACTCAGAAAGGCACCCATACCGGACTGCACCTTGGCTCCAAACAAGACTCCGAGACCCCCCAGACCGAGCATCCCCAGCACTACCCGTCGCCCCACCGGACGATCCTCCACGGGGAACACAGGTGGGTCGGGCACGATCGGCTCCATAGCCCCAAGGTTACGCCCCACCCGCGGGAATCAAACGCTCGCGCCCGTTCGGGGCCTTGGGTTCGCCCTAGAGCAGTTTCAACTCCCGGTGGTAGCGCCGGGTAGGAGCGAGATCGAGCTCCACGCGCTCCGCAACGAGGGTAAACGCCTGGGCCGCATCGCTGGCCGGATCGGTCAGCACGATCGGGTGCCCAGAGTCGCCGCCGGCCCGCAGCTCGGTGACCAAGGGAATCTGCCCGAGCAGCGGCACGGCGAGCCGGTCGGCCAACTCGTCGCCTCCCCCCGCTCCAAACAGTTCATAACGCTTGCCATCATCGCCGGTGAACCAACTCATGTTCTCGATCACACCCTTGATTTCGAGGTTCACCTTCTGGGCCATAAAACCGGCCCGCTGGGCCACCCGCTGGGCGGCCGGCTGCGGTGTGGTCACGACATAGACCTCGGCGCGCGGCAGGAACTGGGCCAGCGAAAGTGAGATATCGCCGGTGCCGGGGGGCAGATCCACCAGGAGATAGTCGGGTTCATCCCAGAACACATCGGTGAGAAACTGCTCCAGGGCCTTGTGGAGCATCGGGCCCCGCCAGATGACCGGCTGGTCTTCCTTGGCGAAGAACCCCATCGAGATACAGCGCACTCCACCCGCCCCGGTGGGCGGTACGAGCATCGAATCGATGACCGCGGGAGGATGCTCTACCCCCAACATGCGCGGGATGGAGAAGCCCCACACGTCGGCATCGATCACCGCCACGCTCTTGCCTCGCTGCGCCAGGGCCACCGACAGGTTGGTGGTAACGGTGGACTTGCCCACCCCGCCCTTTCCCGATGCGATGAGCATCACGCGGGTGGTGCTCGAGGGATCGGCGAAGGGGATGGCGCGGCCTTCGGCGTGGCCATGGGAAGGCTGGCTGCCCGCCGACGCCGCGGGGTCACCCTGCAACTTCTCGCGCACCGCCGCGCGCTGCTCGTCGGTCATCACACCGAACTCGAGCGTCACGGTGACCACCCCGATGCCCTCGAGGGCCGCGGTGACGCGGCTCTGAATCTCGTTACGCAGCGGACACCCGGCGATCGTGAGAGTGACCTCCAAGGCCACCGAATCGCCATCCACTTCCACATTGCGGACCATGTCGAGATCAACGATCGAACGATGTAGTTCGGGGTCCTCGACGGGACGAAGGGCGGCGATAACAGCATCGACGGTGATGGACATAAGGCAATCGCTCCAAGTTCAGGGGAAATCCACTTCAGCCTTCGGTACAATACTGGGCGATGTCCGTAGTCCCCCAACCGCTCACTCCGAGAGAGTTCTCCTCGGCCGTTACGGCCATCACCTCAGCCTTTGGCGACCCCACTCGCCGAGAAATTTACCTGTTCGTGCATGAGCGCAGCGAAGTCGCCGAGGGCCACACCGACCCGGTCGGCGTCACCACCGCCGCCGTGGCCGAACGGTTCGAACTCCACCCCAACGTCGCCCGCCATCACCTCGACAAACTGGCCGGCGGCGGCTACATCGACGTTTCCATCGGGCGCAGCGGCGCCGGTGCCGGTCGTCCCTCAAAGCACTACCGGGTGTCGTCTCCCGAGATGACCCTCGAACTCCCCGTGCGCCACGACGACCTCCTCGTCACCCTGCTCGGCAACGCCCTCTCCCTGCTGCCCGACGGCACCGCCGAGGCGATGGCTGAGGAGGTAGGGGTGAAATACGGACAGGCGATGGCCGAGGCCATGGGCGGGCCGGGTGCGGCGGCTCTGGCTGATGCGGCCTCCACCGGAGCAGCCCAGAAATCGTTCCGCACCGCCCTTCACGCGGTAGCCGACGCCCTCACCGCCCACGGGTTCGCCGCCCATGCCGAACGTCACGGCGACGGGCTACGCATCGTGTCGGACCACTGTCCCTTCGGGGATGCTGCCATTGAGCACCCGGTGATCTGCGCGGTAGACCGGGGCCTGGTGCGCGGCATGCTCGGCGCCCTCTACGGCCAAGCCGACACCGCCACGACCCAAAGCCGTCCCATGGGCGACGATCGCTGCATCACGTCCATCATCGGCTGAGCGACCCGTAATGCGGCACTACCTCGACCACGCGTCGACCTCGCCCTTGCGCCCCGAGGCGCTCGCCTTGATGACCAAGTGGTTGGGCCAGGCGGGCGACCCCGGACGCATCTATGCCGAAGGCCTTGAAGCCCGGGTGACGGTAGAAACCGCCCGTGAGCAGGTAGCCGACCTCCTCGGCACCCGCCCCCGTTCGATTGTGTTCACCAGTGGGGCTACCGAGGCAATCGCGGCGGCCTGCTGGGGGGCAGCCGAGCGGGGTAGTCACCAGGTGCTGGCGGCCGTGGAGCACTCCGCAGTACGACTCGGGGCGGCGGCCAACGGCGAGGTGACACTGGTGGGCACCGATCACCACGGTCGCATCGATCCCGACGAAGTGCTCAACGCCCTTCGCCCGGACACCGCCGTGGTGCATGTCCAGTGGGGAAACCACGAGGTTGGCACCACGCAGCCAGTGGCTGAAGTCGTGGCCCGATGCCAATCTCGGGGTGTCCTCGTGCACGTTGATGCGGCCCAAGCCATCGGCCACGACACCATCACCTTCGACGACCTCGGCGCCGATCTGCTGTCCGTGTCGGCCCACAAGTTCGGTGGGCCCGCCGGGGTGGGCGCCCTGCTGGTGCGCCGCGGCCTGCGAGTGCGACCCCTCCTCCTCGGTGGCGAGCAGGAACGGGCCCGGCGCGCCGGACTCGAGTCGGTGTCGTCCATCGCCGGGTTCGGGGCCGCCGCCGCCGCCGTGAACACCGACACCGAGAGCGCCGAGCAACGCCGCCTCACCGAGCGCATCGCGGCGGCCGCCGACACCATGATCGGCGTGCATCGCTATGGAGATCCCATCAATCGGCTCCCCCACCTCGTGTGTCTTGGCATCGACGGCATCGAGCCACAGGCGGTCATTCTTGGCCTCGATCGCGCCGGGGTGGCCGCCCACTCCGGCAGCGCCTGCTCTTCGGAGGCTCTCGAGCCCTCCCCGGTACTGGAAGCCATGGGGCTAGACGCGCACCGCAGCCTCCGGCTATCGGTGGGATGGAACACCACCGAGGCCGACGTCACCGCCGCCATCGATGCCCTCCCGCCCATCCTGGAGGCCCTGCGCAGCTTGCGTTGAGCTTGCCGAGTCGATCAGGCACGCGACTATCCTCCCGGCGGAATGGGCAAGCTCTACCTGATACGCCATGCCGACGCTGGTCATCGCCGCGATCACGACGGAGCCGACGAGCAGCGACCGCTGTCCCCCCGAGGACAGCGCCAGGCCACTGCTCTGGCCAGGCAGTTCGCCCACAGTGGCATCACCGTTTTGCTCGCCAGTCCCTTTCTCCGCTGCGAGCGAACCCTCGAGCCCCTAGCCCAACGCCTCGATCTGCCGGTGCGGAGCGAGGCTTGCCTCACCGAAGGGGCGGGAGCGGCGGGAGCCTTAGCGGCGGCGAACGGCCTGCGAAATACGAACGCGGCCTTCTGCAGCCACGGTGACGTGATCCCCGATGTCCTCGATGCCCTCCTGGTGCAGGGTCTGAAACTCAAAGACGACCTCCGGTGGCAAAAAGCGTCCACCTGGGTCCTGGCCTGGGATGCCAACCGAATCACCAAGGGTCACTACCTACCCCCGCCCGCCTAAGGGTGATTCAGCCGCCACCGGCGACAGTGGTGGTACTCGACGCGGCGGCTTCGAGCCGGTCGCGCAAGGGGGCAACGATGTCGCGAATGTACGCCGGAGCGTCGAGTCCGTCGAGCAAACGGAGTTCCTGCAGTGCCTCCGCACTCAGCCCATTCCGGTCGAACACCACCGCCAGGAAGGCGTGCACGTCGGGGTAGTCGCCCTGCGCGGTAGCCACTTCCAACAGTTGGGTCAGACCCTCGGCGCGCTCCCCCGACAAGAAGAGGAACCAGCCCCGGTAGGTAAGAGCTTCGCGATTATCGGGGTCGGCCACGAGTACCTCGTCGTAGAGGGCGATCCCGCCCGGGTAGTCCCCCTCGCTGCCCCGCCGACCCGCCTCGTTGAGTTTCTCCGTACTGGACTGGCGGATACCCCCGGTCAGCGTGTCGCCGGCATCGCGACGACCCGAACCCTGCGCCACCAAGACCGCCGCCAGCAGAGCGAAAAGCACCACTCCCCCCACCGCCACCCACGACCGGCGGCGCCGCGCTGATACCGGTGCCCGCACCCCACCCTGCTCGATCGCCCGCAAGACCGCTGCCGCCCGGGCGGTGTAGTCGTCCTTGAGCACGCCGTAGTCCTGCTCTTCGATGTCGCCGGCGTCATGTTCGCGTTCGAGATCCTCCAACGAGCGCAACAGGAACTCCCGCTGGTCCTCCAAGTCGCTCATCGCTTGTCCAAGGCTTTGTGCACCAGAGCCCGATCGGCTTCGGTCGCGTGCCGCGTGGTGGCGCTCTGCCAGCGCGCCACCCCGGTGGCGACACCGGCGAGAGCTAGCACGAGGACGAACACTGGGAGGATCCACACCAACCCCTCGAACCCACTCGCCGGGGGGATCAGTTGCACATCGTCGTAGGTGGCTGAGATGGCCCGGCGGATTTCATCGCCCGACTCCCCCGCCTCCACCCGTTGGGTGATCTCGTTGCGGATCGCTTTGGCTGCGGCAGCATCCGAGCCCGCCACCGACTGGCTGCGACAGGTGGGGCACTTAAGGGTGGCGCCGATGACCCGGACCTGTTCCGCCGTGGTGCGGGGCGGACCAGCCTCCAGCGTGGCGCGCCCCAACGAAACGAGCATCAGGGCGGCAATGACGATCCACCCCCACCGTCGAAAGCGTGGATGCCGAACCAGTGCAGTCACTCCGGAGCCCCCTCGTACTGGGCGATGAGGTCGTCGACTTCGGCGGCGGTAACCCCGCCTACGAGGCGCTGAGCCACGATGCCGTTGGGCGCCACCAGGAACGATTCGGGTACGCGGGCCACGCCGTAGTCCACCCCTACCGCGCCCGCCTCATCGACCACCACCGGCCAGTCACCGCCGTTCTCGGTAAAAAACACCTGCGCCTCATCGGCGGTGTTGTCGAACAAGACACTCACCAAGGCGGCGTCGCCGGTGCTGGCATGACGGGCCTGGAACTTGGCCAGTTCCGGGTGCTCCTGCACGCAGGGAATGCACCAGGTGGCGAAGAAGTTCACCACCACCCAGCGGCCCCGGTACGCAGCCAGATCGAAGCCGTCCCCGGCCAGGGTGGTGCCCACAATGGCTGGGGCGGGCCGACCCAGGAGCGGACTCTGCCGACTGCGTTCCCCACTGGGGGAACGAGTGGCCAGCACGGCAATCAACAACGCCACCACCACGGCCAACACCACCGCCACGATCACCATCGGCCGCCCGTCCCGAACCGAGCCAGGGAGATCATCGGAACGATCAGGCTCAGCGCCCGCGACGCTCACTCCGTCCCTCGCCCCGGGGCCACCGAAACCGGACCGTCGAGAGGAATCAGCGCCGACACCGGATCGGTTGGTCGCCGACGACGGCCTGGCCACGCCGCCAAGATCGTGCCCAACAGCATTACCCCGCCGCCAATCCAAAGCCAGAGGGCCATCGGTTGAATAATCACCCGGAGCACCACGGGACCGTCGGCACCCTCAGGAAGTCGGGTCACGGTGATGTACACGTCTTCGCGCAGGCCCGTCTTCACCGACGGCGTGCCGATCAGGGAACCAAACCCGGGGTAACGCGAAAGGGCCGGCTCGTAGATCTGGTCGCCATCGATCTGCACGCTCACCTTGGTGGCCGTTCGGTTGCGTTCCTCCACCACGACGGTGCGTAGGTAGGTGATCTCATGACCCCCCACCGTCAGCGTCTGCCCCGGCTCGAAAGAAGTCTCGACCTCGCGCAGGAAGTGACCGTTGGTGGCGATCGCCACGGCGATAATCACCACCCCAAGGTGCACGATCATCCCCCCGTTGGCGCGACCTACGAAGCCCCGCCAACCTTGCCGGCGAGTAGCGAGAACCACCTGCCGGAGCGCGGCCCCACCGGCAAACGCACCCAACGCGAAAGTGGCCACCGTGCCAAAACCTCGGGTGCCCAGGGCCACGGCTACCACCGCGGTGATGGCCGCCGCCCAGGCCGGGAAGAACAATCGCTTGGAGAGCAACTCGGTGGAGGCCTTCCGCCACGGCAGCACCGGGGCGACGGCCATCATGAATAGCAAGGCCAGACCGATCGGTACGGTCATCCTATTGAAGTACGGCGGTCCGACCGCCACCCCGCGCCCGTTGACCGCCTCGGCAATCAACGGGAACACCGTGCCCAGCAGTACTACAAAGGCGAAGGCGGCAAACAACACGTTGTTGACGAGAAAGGCACTCTCGCGCGAGAGGGGAGAATCGATCTGCCCGGGCGAGCGCAACTGGTCGCCCCGCCAGCCGATGAGGCCGAGGGTGACCGCCACGGTGAGGGCGAAGAACGACAGGAGCCAGACCCCAATGTCGCTGTCGCTAAAGGCATGCACCGACTCGAGTACCCCGGAACGGGTGAGGAACGTGCCAAGGATCGTGAGGCTGAAGGTGGCGCAGAGCAGGGAAAGGTTCCAGACCCGCAGCATGCCGCGACGTTCCTGCACCAGCACCGAATGCAGATAGGCGGTACCGGTGAGCCACGGCAGCAACGAGGCGTTCTCCACCGGGTCCCAGCCCCAATAGCCACCCCAACCAAGGACTTCGTAACTCCACCACGCACCGAGAATGATCCCGATGGTGAGAAACCCCCAGGCGGTGAGAGTGGCCCGCCTGGTTTCCAACAGCCAACCTTCACCGAGACGACCCGTGGCCAGTGCCGCGATGGCAAAGGCAAACGGCACCGTGAACCCCACGTATCCCAGGTAGAGCATCGGCGGATGAATCGCCATCAGGATGTGCTCCTGCAGCAGCGGATTCGGACCCGGACCATCGAAACCGGGTAAGGCCGACACCGTGGTGAAGGGGTTGGCGGGCCCGAGGATTAGAAGAAAAAAGAAAGCACAGACCACCAGCATCACCAGCAGGGCCATCCCCACCAGTGGGTCGGTCAGACGGGCCCGAAACTTCCGCGCCACATGCACGGTGTACCCGGTGAGGATCGCCACCCACAGGAGAATCGAACCCTCGAGCGCCGACCACATCGTGGCCACGTTGAACAGGGCCGGCGTGCGAGACGAACCGTGGTCGTGGACGAACCCCATGGAGAAATCGCGGGTGATGAGAGCCCGTTGCATCGCTACGACGGCGACAATGGCGCCCAGTAACGCCAAGAGGCTGTAAGTCCAGCCGGTTTCGAGAAGCCGCGGTCGCTTCTGCCGCAGGCCAACGGCCAGCGTCACCACGCCGAGGCAGGATGCCGCGAACCCCAACACGATGCCGGCAGTGCCGAGCGCCGCGTTCACGGAATGCGGGGGCTAGGGCGGACGTCGCCGCTCTGGCCGTCATCGGCGTCGGCGAGGCGCTCACCGTTATCGGCCACGTATTGCTCCGAGTGCTTCACCCTGATCACATCGCTATCGAACTCTCCGCCCGCCGCCGCCCAGCGGCCTTCGAGCACCACGGGGATGCCGGGTTGAAAAAGTTCGGGGGGAGCGCCCTGGTGCCGGACACGAACATCAACCCCGTTGTAGGCCACCGTGAACGTGACGCCATCGCCAGTGGTGGCGACGGTTCCCTCCTGCACAGTGC
This sequence comes from Acidimicrobiia bacterium, assembly GCA_009694375.1. Lineage (NCBI taxonomy): Bacteria > Bacillati > Actinomycetota > Acidimicrobiia > Acidimicrobiia bacterium. Next base: position 47,068 of record SHVB01000010.1, on the reverse strand, counting down.
CCTGTAACCGGAATCGCCGACCACTGAGGTCCTGGCGCTGTTCCACCGCTTCATCAGCGTTGTAAAAGTAGAGCGAGGCGCTGTTCAGACCCTGGTACACGACCACGCCCAAACCCACGGCCACCAGCATCAGCACGCCGTACACCCAGGGCTTGCGGCGGCGCGTCCCCCCGGGTGCCCCCGGCGTTGTCGACGGGCGTGGACTCAGCTCCACCGACGCTCCTCGGCTGGCACCAGGGCCGCCCGAGCCCGCCCGCGGCGCACCGTGATCCAGGCGTACCCGCCCAACACGGCCAGCGAGATGCCCCAACCCGCCGCCAGGTACCCAGCGTAGGTGAAGGCCAGCATTAGCTCTTCCCTTCGGGAGTGGGCGGGTGCGCTTCGGCTCGACGGGCCCGGATGGCATCGTCGAGGCCCAACGCCCCGACGCGCTCGTCCAACCAAGCCAAGCGGAAGCGGTGCATCAAGAGCCAGACAAAGAACATCGAAAACACCACGATACCGAGCATCAAGGTAAAGAGCATCGCGCCCTCGATGGTGGGGTCGAGCCGGGTGATGGTGGCGGTCTGGTGCAACGAACGCCACCAATCAACCGAGAAGTGCACGATCAACACGTTCGGAAACAACAACAGCCCCACCACCGCGCTGCGCCCGCCGCGCTGTGCCGCATCTCCGGACTCACCATCGATGCGGCGCAATGCCAAATAGCCCACCAAAAGGATGAACAGCATGGTGGTGGAGGTGATGCGAGGGTCCCAATCCCAGTACGTGCCCCAGGTAATGCGCCCCCAGATCGCGCCGGTGAGAAGGCAGACGGCGGTGAACACCAAGGCCACCTCCGCGGACGCCAGCCCGAGCAGCCACCATCCCTCGCTCTTGCGACGCAACCACATGGCCGATGCCACCGTCGTGATCAAACACCCCGTGAAGGCCACGATGGCGGTGGGCACGTGCACATACAACAGCCGGACAGCATCCTTCTGGGCCACATCGGGTGGGCTCCACCAAAAGGCACACCACACCAACAGGCCCATGCCGGCCAGCGTGAGGATTCCTAACAGGCGGGTGGCGCGTGAGCCGGTGGTGGCGCGCAGGGCAGAAGCATCCGACGGGGTGGTCATGACTCCTCCAACAGGGTGCCGAAGGCAAGGGTGCCGAAGATCAAATAGAGCAGCGCGAACATGGCCAGCAATCCACACCACGGCCAGCCCTCGACCGCCACGCCCCCCAGCGCCGCCTCAAAGGCCCGAGTGGCGGCGATAAGCACCGGTGCCAAGACCGGGAGGAGCAGAATCGGGAGCAACGTTTCGCGGACGCGAAGACCAGCAGCCAGCACGCCGTACAGCGTGCCAGCCGCCGCCAGTCCCGCGGTGGCGGCCAGACACGTGGCCAACAGGAGCGGGAACCCCGTGATCCGGGCACCATAAATGATCACGACCCCAATGGCGAGAACGATTTCCAGCGCAATGAGTTGCACGGCGATCGCCGCTGCCTTGCCCAAGAACACGCCGGCCGGATCGAGACCCGATAACCGCAGCGCGTCCCGGCCCCCGTCGGCGGCCTCAATGGTGAAGGCGCGCTGGATGGCTAGCAGCGAGCAGAACAACACGGCGATCCAGAACAGGCCCGAACTGGCCCGGGCCAAGATCCCCCGGTCGGGGTCGAGGGCCATCCCGAACAACAAGATGACCAGCACGGCGAACGGCAGGATCTGCTGGGTGGTGACACGGGAGCGCCACTCGATTCGGAGATCTTTTCCCGCCATCAGCGCGGCGTCACGGAACAAGGAAGGACTCCTCTCCTGCGACTACCGAGACGTCGGTGGTGCCGGCAACAATCGTCACTACCCGGTCGGCCAACGCCTCCGCCCGCTCCAATTCGTGGGACGACAAGACCACAGTGGCCCCTGAGGCCGCGGCGGTGCCGACCAGACCATCAAAGAGGTCGCGACCGTCCTGATCCAGCCCGGCGTGGGGTTCATCGAGCAACCACAGTTCCGGGCGCCGACTCACCAGACAGGCCAGCGCGGTGCGCCGCCGTTGCCCAGCCGACAAACGGGCCACCGGTCGATCAGCGAGAGCCCCGACGAGCCCACACGCCACTAGTGCGGCATCGATGTCCCCCGCCGCCGCGCCCGCCGCCCGGCCCCAGAAACGCACGTTGTCCGCCACGGTCAGCTCGTCGTAGAGGCCGGTGGCATGACCGAGTAGACCCACCCGGCGGTGCAGGTCCCGGCCCCCCCGGCGGTCCGCTAGATCGTGACCGAGCACGATGGCCTCACCTCGAGTGACCGGCAACAACCCGGCGCAGAGACGCAGCACGGTAGTCTTGCCGGCCCCATTCGAGCCGCGCAGCAACACGATTTCTCCAGCCGCAACCTCCAGGTCGATCCCGGCCAGAGCGGGGAAGCGGCCCAGGACCGTCACGGCGCCACGCAGGTGGATGACGGATTCCATCGGGATCCCTCAACCCTACGGACGGCTCAAGGGCGCCACCAATACAGCCAGGGTTACCACTAGATTCCGGTCCATGCGATTGGCCAAGTTTCTCGGTGCCTTCGGGCGGATTTGCATCAGCGCCGGGGTCCTCATCCTGCTGTTCGTGACCTACCAACTCTGGGGCACGGGTATCCAAACGGCGCAGGCGCAGGACGAACTGCAACAAGACTTCAACACCATCCTCGAGACCGCCGCCAGCACCACCACTGTCCCTTCCGACCCGGCTTCCCCCACGACGGTTCCACCGACCAAACGAGCTGCTTCCGGCGAACCGACCGCCCAGATCGAGATCCCAAAGATTGGGGTGGATAACATCGTGGTTGAGGGGGTGTCGCTCTCCGACCTCAAAAAGGGCCCGGGCCTCTATCCCGCGTCACCCCTGCCGGGCCAGACGGGCAACTCTGCCATTGCGGGACACCGCACCACCTACGGGGCGCCCTTCAATCGCATCGACGAACTCGCCCCCGGCGACGAGATCCTGATCACGACGCCGCAGGGGAAATTCCGCTACCTCGTGAGCGACGAAGAGGGCGATGGGAACGGCAACCAGATCGTCTCGCCCTCACAGGTAGAGGTGCTCCGAGACTTCGGCGACAACCGCCTCACCCTCACCGCGTGCCATCCAAAATACAGCGCCCGCCAACGCATCGTGGTGGTGGCCAAACTCGCCCCCGAGGTCACCGCTCTTCCTCCCCGCTTCGATCTTGACGCCACCGCAATGCCAGCCGACCTGGACAGCATCGACGGCGAAGGCGGGCCGGTCCTACCCGCGGTCCTGCTCGGCCTGATGGCCTTGGACATCTGGTTGGTGGCCTGGATCCTGGCCCGTCACTGGCGGCCCTGGATCGCCTACGGGATCGGACTGCCGTTCTTCTTGATCGCACTCTTCTTCTTCTTCGAGGAGTTCAGCCGGCTGTTGCCGTCGAACTTCTAACCCTCAGCGACCGCGGAACACCGGCGGGCGTTTCTCTCGGAAGGCGGCGATCCCCTCCTGTAGATCGCGACTACCCCACGCCGCGGACCAGGCTGCCTCAGTGGCCGGATCCTCGAGGTGGCCAACCGGCATCTCAAGGCGATTCAGACCCAACTTCATCGCCGCCAATGTGAGGGGGGCCAGCGTCGCCAATTCGTGGGCCCACCGCAGAGCGTCGTCTAGTGATCCCATGCGCTGCACCAGTCCCAGTTGCAACGCTTCTTGCCCACCGTAGGTGTCGGCCCCAAGAAGCATGGCGCGAGCCGGACCGGCGCCCGCCAACAACGCCAGCCGCTGAATCGTCCACTGGTCGACCATCAGCCCGAGTTTGGCGGCGGGGACACCAAAGTGAGCCGCTGTCGTAGCCACCCGAAGATCGCAGGCAATGGCTAACTGGGCACCGGCCCCGAGGGCGGCGCCGTCTACCGCCGCCACCACCGGACGCGGATCATCCCGGAACGCCGCGAGCACCTCCCGCAACAACGCCCTGAAGGTGTCATCCTCCACCGCCTGCAGATCCGCCCCGGCGCAGAAGTGGCCTCCGGCCCCGGTGAGCACGAGCACCCGGGCGTTGCCACTGCGGCGTTGAGCATCGCGGAGTTGCTCCAAGGCCGCATGATCGAGGGCGTTACGGCGCTCGACGCGGTCGATGGTGAGCAACGCAACCAAGCCGCCATCATCAAGGTGGATCACCCCGAGAATCTATCTCCTCGCGCCGCCGGGTCGGGCTGAGTCCCCACTAGCCGCCCACATTCGGGGCTACAGTCTGACATTGTCAACACCTAACCCAAGGCGGTCTTCCATGTCCCGGTTCTCCCTGATAAATACTGCCGTAGCAGGCTCCCTCCTCTTCACTCTGGCGGCCTGTGGAGGAGGTAGCGACGAACCGAGCGAGGCGGCGGTGCAAGAGGAACTGTCGGCTGGCATTCAAGAAACTGGGGCTACCAAGGAGCAAGGCGATTGTTTCGCCAAGATCCTGATCGACGAGGTAGGACTCGAGGAGATGCAAGACGTCGACCTGACTGCCGATGAGCCCCCGCCCGGGATGGAAGAAGATCTGAAGGCCGCCACCGACCGCGCTATCGAAGAATGCCTCGATGCTGAAACGTCTCCCTCATCAAGCACCGACAGCGGCAGCGACATGGACAGCGACGACGACACCAACTAGCCGTCAGGAAGCCGATCCCCCGATCAACGGAGGCAGCATGAGCGAACAAACCCCAGCAGGCTGGCAGCCCGACCCCACCGGTCGTCACGAGCACCGATATTGGGACGGCATCGCTTGGAGCGACAATGTTTCCGATGCCGGGTTGGTGGCCACCGATCCCTTCACCGAGGCAGCCCCCTCGACGCCGGAACCAACGGCCGATCAACCGAGCGGAGGGAAAAAGAACAAGGGCATCCTCATCGGCAGCATCCTCGCCCTCATTGTGGTGGCGGTCGTCGTGGCCCTAGTGGCGACCAACGTAAACGGGGGCGACGACGAAGCCATCACCACCACCACCATGGCGCCAGATGAATCGGTCAGGGACCGACTCGGTGGAGTTATCGATGAGTCCATCGATGAGTCGATCGATGAGTTGATCGATGAGGCAGTCCCCGAAGATTTTCGCCGTCAATTCGCGGAGACCCTCGCGCAGAACTTCGACATCTCGCCCCGGGAGGCGAATTGCCTCAGCGACAAGCTCTTCGAGGCGTTCGACCCTAGAGGTGACAGCTCGACCTCACCCTTCAACATCCAACAGGCCACCGAGTACTTCGAGAGTTGCGGAATCTCCATCGAGAATCTCATTCCCAACCCCTAGTGCGGATCATGAAGGCCGCCGCCGTAGCGGCAGCCGCGCTGGTGCTGCTTGCCGCAACCGGCGGCGGGGCCTTCTTGCTGATCCATGACGCCGCTCCAGGCACCACCACAACCACCACAACCACCACAACCATCACTGTCGACGATGTAGCGATTGCCATTGCGAAGCGGCTAGCTACCGGGCTCAAGACGCCGCTCAGCGAGCTTCAGGCCGAATGTGTGGCCCGGAGCTTTCTGGCCGTGGTGGGACGCCCCGCCCTGGCCGGCCTCGCAGCAAGCCCCAGCCCTCTTGGCCAGATCGATCTCCGCCAGAGGGACGCCATCACCCGCGGCATCGTGGTCTGCGTCCCCCCCGAGACAGCCGCGCTCCTCCTCGCTCCCAAACCGCTGACCCCGCCTCCCTGAAGGACTGCCCGCCCCATCGCTCGGTGATGGTCCGCCACCCCCCACCAGGGCGTAGGTACCTTGAACGTGTGCTGGTTCTGATCGCCGCCGTCGCGTTAGGGGGTGTCATCGGTGTGTGCCGCGCCCCGGCCGGGGTGCACACTGCCCGACCCAGGTTGCACCACATCTGGGTATTCGGCATCGGCGGCATCTTCTATGCCCTCTCGCTCCTACTAAACAGCGACCTGGCCCCCCTGGCGCTGGCCGCCTCCTTCGCGGCGTTCATTGCTGCGGCAATGGCCAACCGGCACCTCACCGGCGCGGTACTCGTGGGGCTCGGTCTGCTGCTCAACCTGACCGCTCTGGTTCTGAACAACGGCGTAGCCGTGCGCCAAAGCGCTCTGGAACAGGCCACCGGAACCACGGCGGGCCAAGAGGCCGACCTCGCCGGTGCCCAGCACCTCGAGTCGCGACGCGACACCTTCGGCGCCCTCGGCGCCGTTGTTCCCATCCGCCCCACGCAGAACGTTTTGTCCTTCGGCGACCTCATCGTCATCCTCGGCGCCGCCGAAGCTACCCGCGAGTTGACCCGGCGCCGTCGCCGCCGCTGGTCCCAGGCTGAACGGGATACCTACCGTGATTGCATCAACATGATCAGAACCGTCCAGGACTGGGGCACGGCCCCCAAGGCCTTGCCGCTGTCGGGCTCCCAGTACTCCGCAAAACCCGATGCAACCGCTCCTGTTGTCATCGATCTCACCAACGATCGAGACACGTCAGACCGCCCCCCGCTCGTGGCGGCCAGCCACAGCAGATAACCCAGGTGTGGCCACGCCGGGCCACGCCAATAACAATCCGCCGCGAAGCTCGACTCACTTCGGTGCACTCCCGTGGGACCGCAAGCGGCTCCGAATGCCCGCGGATCGACCAGCTGATCGAAGGCACTGGGGCGCGGGCACACCAGCAGCGGCAGTAGCGCATCCAGGGTGCGCACTCGACCCGAGCCGGTGGCCGTCGGACCGTCGTCAACCCAAGTGCTCTGCGTCGGATCCCAACGGCCATCCACCGCCGCCACCAGACGCTCAGCCTCGGCCCGTAACGACGCATCTCCCGTCAAGGACGCCAACTCCAGCGCATTCCAAGCCACCAAGGCCGAGAACCCCACCGACCCCACCGCAAACTCCGGGTTATACACCGGCGCCCCCCCGGCGAGGCGCTCAATCGTGCCCACCAGTTCGCCCTTACGGTCGAACCAGCGCTCGGAGGTCCACTCCCCCTCCAAGGCATCGTCCCAGCGGGGACTGTCGTCGCATCCCGACTCCCAGGGATGACACAGTTCCACCAAGCCAGCCGGGCTGCGCCGCCGCCGATGAAGCAAGAACTCCAACCCGAGGCCCGCCCGACGAAGCACGTCGCTCGGTACCGCGAAGCCGCGAGCACTCAGCAGCCGTGCCGCATGGCCGTACATCGGGGGCTGGGTGATCGACGACACGTTTCGCCCCCCCCAGATCTCGGCATGAGGGTTGGCCTCCGTTCCGTACTGCAGGTGCGGAACGAAGCCGTCGTCATCCTGACACGCCAGCACGCTGCTCAACTCGGCCACGGCCCGTGGATCGCCAAGATGCGCCCAGGCCACGGCATGAAAACAACTGTCCCAGAGCCATTGCCACGGGTAGGTCTGCGGGTTGGGAACGCAATACCCGCCTCCGGCGCCGTCGTCACGCCAGGCGGCGTCGAGAATGCTCCGGGCGGTGGCGGTCAGCGCCACCGCGCTCGGTAGCGTGCCCTCGTGCCTCTTGTCGCCGTGGTGAGTTTCCGACTCGGTCGTCATGATGGTGTCTCCGTGGTGGCCGAGACCTGGATGGCGGCACTGGGCCAACTCGGTTGGACCGTGACCACCGTGGCCGGCGACGGCCCGGTGGACCACCTTGTACCCGGCCTGGAGTTGGGAGCAACAGCCCAGCCCGATGCGAGACGACTCGCCGCCGCCCTGGCCGACGCCGACCTCGTGGTGGTGGAAAACCTCTGCACCATTCCGCTCAACTTACCGGCCGCCCGCCTCGTGGCCACCCAGCGACGAGGAAAAGCCACCCTCTTGCACCACCATGATCCGCCCTGGCAGCGCAACGAGTTCCGACACATCACGGAACTACCCCCCACCGACCCCGCATGGCGTCACGTCACCATCAACCATCGCACCCAGGAGGAGATGGCTCAGCGAGGCATCGCCGCTACCACCATCTATAACGGCTTCGATGTAGACGAAACCCCCGGCGATCGAGCGGCTACCCGCGCGGCCCTCGGGGTAGGGAAACACGAGCGCCTGGTATTGCATCCGGTGCGAGCCATCGAGCGCAAAAACGTGCCCGCCGCCCTGCGGCTCACCGAGGCCCTCGACGCCACCTACTGGTTGCTAGGCCCCGCCGAGGACGGCTACGACAACGCCCTGCGCCACGCCTTACAATCGGCGCGGTGTCGCGTGATCCATCAGCCCTCGCCCGGGTCGATGGCCGACGCCTACGCCGCCAGCGATGTGGTGGCCTTCCCATCCACCTGGGAAGGATTCGGCAACCCTCCCATCGAGGCCGCCATCCATCATCGCCTCGTGGCGGTGGGCTCGTATCCGGTGGCCGAGGAACTCCGGGCCTTGGGATTCCGCTGGTTCTCCGTCGATGATCCAGCCCGCCTCGACCACCTTCTGCGCCATTCCGACGAGGCCCTCCACACCCACAACCACGACCTTGCTCGGGCCCACTTCGGTCTCGACCGTCTCCGCGAGGCCATCGGTGCCGTGCTTGATGAGGCAGGCTGGTCGGCATGACCGATGCCCCCGGGGACCCCACGCTGATCAAACGGGCCCAGATCGCTCACCTCGTGTCGGTAGGCCGGCGGCTGGGCTATTCCCTCTTCGGCATCGCCATCGTGGCGTTCGGGATGGGCTTCGTAGTGGGCTTCGACGGTGCCGTGCGCACCATCGTGGTGGCCACCATCGTGGTGGGCTCGATCGTGCTCGCCCCCGCCATCGTATTTGGCTACGGCATCAAAGCTGCCGAGCGGGACGACCGCGCCCGCGGCCTGTAACCGCCGAGGCCGGTTTGCCCGCCTCCGAGCGGAGTGGCACGCTCGGACCCTGAACTACTCATACCCAGGGGGACTGATCATGATTACCGCAGCCGTGCTGAAAGCGGTCGACGACGACCTCGTAGTCCACCATGACATTGAAATCGCCGCCCCCGGACCGGGCGAGGCCAAGGTGAAAATCGTGGCCTCCGGGGTCTGCCACTCGGACATGTCGGTCCAGAACGGCACGATGCCCCTCCCCACGCCGATCGTGCTGGGCCACGAGGGCGCTGGCATCATCGAGGAAGTAGGGGAAGGCGTCACGAGTCTGAAGCCCGGCGACCACGTCGTGCTGTCCTTCATCCCCTCCTGCGGTGCCTGCTACTGCTGCGAACGCGGACAGTCCTACCTGTGCGAGAAGAGCGCCATGATCGCGGCGGGCGGAATGCTCGACGGCACCACCCGGCTGAGCCTCGCCGGTGAGCCCCTGCGCCAGATGACCATGTGCGGAACGTTCGGCAACTACGCCATCGTCCCGGAGATCTCCCTCGTGAAAATCGATGACGACATCGACCTGCGCTTCGCTGCCCTTATCGGCTGCGGGGTACTCACCGGGGTGGGAGCTGCCCTCAATACGGCCTCCATTCGCCCGGGCGACAGCGTCGCGATAGTGGGCTGCGGCGGCGTCGGCCTCAACGTGATCCAGGGTGCCAAAATCGCCGGGGCCACCCGAATCATTGCCATCGACATGTTCGAGTCGAAACTCAAAATGGCCGAGCAGTTCGGCGCCACTGATCTCATCCACGCCGGCGAGGGCGATCCCGTTGGCGCGGTGATGGCCCTCACCGAAGGCCGCGGCGCCGATGTGTCCTTCGAGGTCATCGGACTCGGCCCCACCATCGAACAAGCCATCAACATGACACGCTCCGGCGGCGAGGCCATTCTCGTGGGCGTGCCCCGCATGGACGTGATGCTCAACCTGAACGCTGCCTTCACGTTCCTGTACCTCTCCAAGACCGTAAAGGGCTGCTGGTACGGCTCCTCCAACGTGCGAGAAGACGTGCCCAAGCTCATTGGGCTCTACCGAGAGGGCAAACTCATGCTGGAGGAGTTGATCTCCAAGGAGATCGGCGTCGACGGCGTGAACCAGGCCTTCCTCGACATGCAAGGCGGCGAGGTTGCCCGCAGCCTCATCACCCACACCCACTGAGGCCAGCACCCCCTGACCCGAAGCAGTGACGGGCAAGGCCTACGCTTCCTGGCGTGACACCCCCCACCCGCGAGCGCCCTGTGACCGAGCGTCTCCCGGCCGCCCGCCGGCGCCAGCAACTCCTCGATGTGGCCCTCACCGTGTTCGGGGAGCAGGGCTTGCACCCCGCGTCCATGAACGACGTGGCCGAAGCGGCCGGCGTCACCAAACCCGTGCTCTATCAGCACTTTCGGTCCAAGCGCGACCTCTACCGCGAGGTACTGACCGACGTCGGAGCCCACTTGCTCGAGGCCATCACCACCGCCACCACCACCGCCCAGTCGCCACATGAACAGGTGGAACTCGGCTTCATCGCCTACTTCGAATGGGTGGAAGGGAACCAGGCCGCCTTCCAAGTGCTCTTTGGTGGCGGTACCCGCCGAGACGACGAGTTCGCCGACCAGGTAGCCAAGGTGGAAGGAGCCATCGCCGAGGCCATCGCCACCCTCATCGATGTACCGGGTCTCACGCCGCCCCAACGACGACAACTCGCCCACGGCCTCGTCGGGCTCGCCGAGGGGACTAGCCGACTCTGGATACGCGAGGGCTCCGAAGAAGCCGCCGACGACCTCGCCCGATTGGTGGCGGACATGGCCTGGCGCGGCCTGCGGGGCGTCCGAGGTGCCTGATGCCCATCGCCGATAGTGCCCGGTGGTCCCCCCGGCACTATCGGCGCCCATCGCTAGGCTGACGAAATGGCCGTGATTGAGCTATCCGGTCGAGAATGCGGTGCCTTCCTCGCCGCCCGGAGTGAAGGCGGCCTCGGCGACGTCATCGTGGTGAAGGGGATACCCCCGCACGGAACTCCCGCTCTCGATGTCCAGCCCTGCATCGTGGTGGGTCAGGAACCCGGCGCCTGGGCCGATGTCGTCGCCTATCGCGACGAGGACATCCTCGCCATCATCGCCACCGCGGAACGAGCCCCGCTAGCCAGCACGGCCCTCGCCATTCTCTTGCGGGGGGCCGAAGGGAGATCCACCCACGAGGGCCTTCTCGCCGAATCAGCCACCTACTCGGCGTTGCAGGGCGGGCCGGAGTTCTTGCACTGGCGGGCCACCACCCCGAGGCGAAACCGTGCACCCGTCGCCACTGCGGCCGTGCGAGTGGAACGCCAGGGAGATGTGTTGACCATCGAACTCCATCGCCCGGAGCGACACAATGCCCTCGGAGTTGAGATGCGCGACGGGTTACTCGACGCGCTGGCCATCGCCACCGCGGATCCTGCGGTGAGGGTGACACTGCGGGGGGCGGGAGCATCGTTCTGCTCCGGCGGTGACCTCGACGAGTTCGGCACCACCCCCGATCCCACCAGCGGCCACCTCATCCGCCTGGCCCTGAGCATCGGTGCGGTACTCGACCCCCTGGCCCATCGCACCACCGTGCACCTCCACGGCTCCTGCATCGGCAGCGGAATCGAACTGGCCGCCTTTGGCGGGCAAGTGGTGGCCCGCGCGTCCACCACCATCGCCCTGCCCGAGCTGGGCCTGGGCCTCATACCCGGAGCGGGTGGCACCGTGAGCCTGCCCCGTCGAATCGGACGTCACCGAACCGCCCTGCTCGCCCTCACGCGCCACCCCATCTCGGCCTTCACCGCCCTGGCGTGGGGACTGGTGGACCACGTCGTGGACTGAACACGCCGGTCCCCGCCCCGCCGGGTAGCCGCGTCTCCTAGTGTCGGACCCCTAGGTCACCTCGGGTGACGCCGCGTGTGGAACCGAGAGGGAGACCAATGACCGAGTACCAATACCTGCAGTACGAGACCCACGACGACGGTGCCATCGTGCGCATCCTCCTCGACCGCCCCGAAGCCCGCAACGCTCAGAATCGCGGCCTACTGGTGGAGCTTGACCACGCCTTCCTGCGCGCCGAAGCCGACGACACCTGTCGGGTGGTCATCCTCGGCGGCACTGGTCCCCTGTTCTCCTCGGGACACGACATGGGATCCAAGGCCGCCCGGGAGGAGTACGCCACCCACCCCACCAGTTTCATCAACGGAGCCACCCGCTCGGGAGCGGAGAAGCGGATGCTGCAGGAGTGGCACTACTACTTCGAAAACACCCGCCGCTGGCGGAACCTCCGCAAGATAACCATCGCTCAGGTGCAGGGCACGGTGTTCGCCGCCGGTCTGATGCTCACGTGGGCGTGTGATCTCATCGTGGGCTCCGACGACGTGGTCTTCGCCGATGTGGTGGGCACCCGCCTGGGCATGTGTGGACTGGAGTACTTCGCCCACCCCTGGGAGTTTGGCGCCCGCAAGACCAAAGAGCTGATGCTCACCGGTGACAGCATCGACATCCACGAAGCGCACCGCCTCGGCATGGTGTCGAAGGTATTCCCCCGCGACGAACTCGAGGACTCCACCTTGGCCTTCGCCCGTCGCATCGCCGCGCTCCCCACCATGACGGCGCTGCTGATCAAAGAGTCGGTGAACGAAACGCAGGACAACCAAGGCTTCTACAACAGCCTCAACGCCTGCTTCACCCTTCACCAACTCAACCACTCGCACTGGGCCGAGGTACATGAGGACCAGTGGCCGGCCGCCAAGCCGGAAGACGGTATCCCGCTGTGGAAGGAAGCGCCCGCCATCGTTCCCGCCGAAAAGCACACCGTGCGGGCCGCCGATCCAACCTAGGTGTCGTTTGTGACACCAACGTTAGATTTCTACTAAACCAGGGGATGAGCGCCACTAGCGGTTGATGAGGGGAACCCGATGTCCGACCTAAGCATGATGGGGGGCGAGGCTGATCCGGTGGCGCTCGCCCACCCCCAACCGATGTTCAAGCTGTTGCGCGATGCCGGAGCGGCCATCGACATGGGCGAAGAGATCGGCATGGTGATCGTGGGGGGCGATGCCGATGTGCGCTACGTACTCCAGCATCCGGAAACCTTCAGTTCCGGCATCGATGCGGTAGCCATCGGACAGGTACGCCCCCTGATCCCCCTCCAGATCGACCCACCCCACCATCGCAACTACCGCAAACTGCTCGACCCGATCTTCGCCCCCAAGCAAATCGCCCTACTCGAAGACCAGACGCGCACCCTCGTGCGCAACCTCGTGCGCTCGGTAGCCGACCAGGGCGGGTGCAACTTCCACACCGCGGTGGCGGAACCGCTGCCCACTACCGTGTTCCTCCAACTGCTCGGCCTCCCCGTGGACCGGGCCGACGAATTTATCAAACTAAAAGACGGAATCATCCGACCCCCGGTGACCACTAGCGAAGAACGAGTGGCCTACACCGACAAGGTGGGCCAGCAGATCTATGCGGTGCTCCAAGAGGCCATCGACGCGCGCCAAGAAGAGCGCTCCGACGACTTCATCTCCCGGTTCCTCGACGCCGAGGTAGACGGACAGCGCCTCACCACCAACGAGGTGCTCGACATCGGGTACCTCTTCTTTCTCGCCGGCCTGGACACGGTGACCGCCTCCTTGGACTGCATGCTCGCTTTCCTGGCACAACACGATGACCATCGGCGAGCGCTGGTAGAGGATCCATCCCTGATCCCCCACGCCATCGAGGAGATGTTGCGCTGGGAATCACCGGTGCAGGGCGTGGTGCGGGTTACCACCGAAGCCACCGAACTCGCCGGCTGCCCCATTGCCAAGGGCAAGGTCGTCACCCTGATGCTCGGCTCAGCCAACACCGACGAGCGCGTTTGGCCGGAGGTCGACACGATCGACTTCGACCGACTGGAGAACCGGCATATCGCGTTCGGGGGTGGCGCCCATCGCTGCTTGGGCTCACACCTGGCCCGCATGGAGTTGCGGGTGACACTGGAGGAATGGCATCACGCCATCCCCGAGTATCACGTGAAGAAGGGCGTACAACTGGAGTACTCACAAGGCCTGCGAGCCGTCGAAAACCTCGAACTGGAGTGGTGATGGGTGACGTAAGAATGTTGATCGACGGGCGGTTGGTGGAAGCCAGCGATGGCGGTCGGTTCGACAACGTCAATCCCGCCACCGAAGCGGTCATGGGCACTGTGGCCAATGGGACCCGCGCCGACATGGAAGCCGCCATTGCGGCGGCGCGGCGGGCGTTCGACTCCACCTCCTGGGCCACCGATCACGCCTTCCGTCGGCAGTGTCTGTTCCAGTTGCGAGATGCCATCGAGCAGGAGAAAGAGGAACTGCGAGCCGAACTGGTCGCCGAGGTCGGTTGTCCGGTTCTCATCACCTACGGCCCGCAACTCGACACCCCCCTGCGCGATGCCCTCACCTGGCCCGCCGAGCAGATCGATACCTTTCCCTGGCGGCGCTCACTGGGCCCCAATGATCCCTTCGGTATGGGGATGACCGAGCGCGAAGTGTGGAAGGAGGCGATTGGGGTGGTGGGGGTGATCGTGCCCTGGAACTTCCCGATCGAGATCATCCTCAACAAACTCGGTCCCGTGCTCGCCATGGGGAACACCTGCGTGCTCAAGCCCGCCCCCGACACCCCCTGGAACGCCACCCGCATCGGTCGGCTGATCGCCGAGCACACCGACATCCCGCCGGGAGTGGTGAACATCGTCACCTCAGCGGACCACCTCGTGGGGGAGGTCCTCACCACCTCTCCCCTGGTGGACATGGTGGCCTTCACCGGCTCGACGGCCACCGGCAAGCGAGTGATGCAGGCCGCCTCGGCGCACCTCAAACCCGTCTTCCTCGAACTCGGCGGCAAGAGCGTGAACCTCATGCTCGACGACGCCGACTTCACCAACGCCGGGGCCCTGGCGGCGTCGATGTGCTTCCACGGCGGGCAAGGATGCGCCATGCCCACTCGCTTCATGGTGCCCCGCCGTCACTACGACGAAGCCGTCGAGAGCGCGGCGGTGGGGTTCGCCAACGTGGCCTACGGCGACCCCACTGATGCCTCCAACCTCATGGGTCCCCTCGTGTCGGCCCAACAACGGGAGCGGGTGCTTGGCTACATCGAGGTGGGCCAACAAGAAGGGGCCCGGCTCGTGGTGGGGGGCGGTACGCCGGCCCATCTACCCACCGGCTGGTACGTGGAGCCCACCCTGTTCGCCGACGTCGACAACACCATGACCATCGCCCAAGAGGAAATCTTCGGCCCGGTGCTGGTGATGATTCCCTTTGACGACGACGACGACGCTGTGCGTATCGCCAACGAAAGTGCCTACGGCCTCAGCGGAATGATCACCTCCGGCTCGCTCGATCGCGCCAAGGCCGTGGCTCGCCGCATCCGCACCGGAACCCTCGGCCTCAACGGCGGCATCTGGTACGGCGCCGATGCCCCCTTTGGCGGCTACAAGCAGTCGGGCATCGGCCGGCAGTGTGGCCTGGAGGGCCTGGAAATCTTTACCGAAACCAAGACCGTTGGCTGGCCGGCCTGACCGGTCGCCCCACACAAGGAGACACCAGTGCCTGGACCGCTCGACGGGATCCGCGTCATCGAGGTTGCTAGTTGGATGTTCATCCCCTCGGGGGGTTCGGTCCTCGTGGACTGGGGTGCTGAGGTCATCAAGGTTGAACCCGTCACCGGCGGCGATCCCCAGCGCGGCCTCATCACCTCCGGCCTACTTCCCGGCGGCGCCGGGGCCGTGAACTTCATGATCGAGCAGCCCAACCGCGGCAAGCGTTCGGTGGCCCTCGACCTCACCCACCCCGACGGGCGGGAAGCCCTCCTGAAGCTTGTCGAGACCGCCGACGTCTTCCTCACCAACTACCTGCCTCCTATTCGTCGCAAGCTCCGCATCGACACCGACGACATCCGCGCCCGTAACCCCAACATTGTGATCGCTCGTGGTTCGGGGGCAGGCCCGAAAGGACCGGACGCGGAGAAGGGCGGGTACGACGGCGCCTCGTTCTGGGCCCGAGGCGGCGTAGGGGTGACCATGCCCGAACGACCCGGCGGGTGGCCGCCGGGCCAACCCACCCCGGCCTTCGGCGATGTGATGGGCGGACTCACCACTGCCGGGGCCATTGCCGCCGCGTTGTTGAAACGGGAACGAACCGGTGAGACGAGCATCGTGGATGTGTCCCTGTTGGCCACCGCAATGTGGCAGATCTCCCCGATGATCATCGCCTCGAAACTGTTTGGGTTCTCCAAGATTCCCCAGGGGGACCGCACCAAGTCGCCCAACCCGGGAGTGGGTACCTACCGGACGAGCGACGACCGCTTCATCAGCCTCATCCTTCTCCAGAGCGACAAACACTGGGACGACTTCGTGGTTCGGCTCGGGGTCCCCGACATGGCCACCGATCCCAAGTTCTGTGATTCCGGGGTGCGGGCCCAGAACGCCGAGGAGTGCATCGGGCGGCTCGACGCGGCCTTCGAGAGCCAGCCGCTGTCGTACTGGAAGGAAACTCTGGCCACCTTCGACGGCGTGTGGAGTCCATTCCAGACCCTCGACGAGCTCTACGACGATGTGCAGGTGCAAGCGAATGGCTACCTACCCACCATGACCGCGGGCAACGGCGACGACGTGGCGCTGGTGGCCAGTCCGGCTCAGTTCGACGAGGTGCCGATCCAGGTAGAGCGAGCCCCTGAACACGGCGAACAGACCGAACTCGTCTTGATGGAACTCGGCTACGACTGGGACCAAATCAGCGCCCTCAAAGAATCCGGCGCCATCCTCTAGGCCCCGCCCGCCACTACCCCCGGGCTAGGCGGGGGGCATCAGGCTGGCGAAATCGATACTGCCGGTGAACAGACCACCGGTGAAACCCCCGTCGGTGAACAGGTTGGTGGCGGCGGTGTAACTAGACCGGGGACTGTTCAGCATGACAATGGCCCACGCCTGCTCGTCAGCGCGTGAATTCCGACCCACGGGCTTGGGAAACTTCGCAAAGAAATCCTCGCCCATGCTCTCCACAAAACTCGGCATCATGGGGGTGTCGGTGGGACCGGGTTGAATGCTGTTGATCCGCACCTGGGCCGCCAACTGGTAGCCCCGCCACGAAACGTAGGCGTTGATCGCCTCCTTCGAGAACCCGTAGCCGTTCAGCGCGATGGCATCGTCGTGGGCCTCACACCAGGCCTGGCCCGCCGCGAAGTCCTTCGTGGCGGCCAGTTCCAACAGGAGTTCGGCGTTGCCCTGCCAACCCATGCCAGCCACGGAGGAAATGAAACCGATGGACGAGCCGGTTGGCATGCTCGGCAACAAGGCCTCGGTGAGATGGCGATGACCGAGGTAGTTCACCACCATGATCTTCTGGCCGGGGGCGGTAGTAGGCAAGCCGGCACAGTTGAACAGCGAATCCACGCGGCCGCCGATGGCCGCCACGGTGGCATCGATCTGGGCTGGATCACTCAGGTCGCACTGGTAAAAACTCGCCACCGGGACTGACCCGGTGGCGATGTCGACCCCGTGCACCTCCGCCCCGAGGTCGGTGAGCAACGCCGCAGTGGCCGCCCCCATCCCCGACGCCGCGCCGGTAACCACTACCCGCTTCCCCTCGAACTGCAGTGGATCTTGCACCCCACGCCCCCTTCGATCGGCTGGCCCCCGGCAAGAGTAGTCCGAGCACTACCGCCCCCGGTTCAGCGGCGAGCACTGCCTCGCCGCACGTCGCGATAGGGCACGTCACGATCGGCGGCGAACTCACGCGGCATCCCCAAAAGGCGCTCACTGATGATGTTGCGCTGGATCTCGTTGCTCCCCCCGCCGAGCGACAGACCCTGGCGCCACAGCGTGGCCTCACTCAACCGCTGGGCCACCTCGACGGTGCCCTCGGGCCAGGCGGCGGCCCCCTCCCCGGCCAACTCCAGGCCGATCTCGTAGCGGCGCATCACATTGGTGGCACTGAAGAGCTTCAGCAGCGAACCGGCCGAGGGCAACATCTGCCCCCTGGACACGCCACTGGTCACCCGCTTGATGAGCGACCCGCCCACGAGACCCCGCACGTGAGCCTCGGCCACCAGTTGGCGAAGATGAGCGTCCCCCGCTCCGCCCTGGCGCCGGGCCATCTCGGCGAGGCTGTCGTCCTGACCCGACGACTCGTGGCCCCCCGAGCGGCCGCTGGTGTACGGCGACCCACCGCCCACCGCGTTGCGTTCGTGTACCAGCAAACGAGTGGCCACCGTCCAGCCATCGTCCACCTCGCCCACAACGTTGGCGACCGGGATCGGTACGTCATCAAAAAACTCCTGGCAAAACTCCATCGAACCGTCGACCTGGCGGATCTGCTCCACCTGGATGCCGGGCTGATGGATCTTCACGATGAACATCGTGAGACCGCGGTGCTTGGGCACATCCCAGTTCGTGCGGGCCAGGCACAGGGCGTAATCGCTGACGAACGCCGCCGAACTCCAGATCTTGGATCCGTTCATGATGAACAGATCACCGTCTCGGTCCGCTCGTGTGAGGCAGCCAGCCAGATCCGAGCCGCCGCTGGGCTCGGAAAGAAACTGCACCCACAACTCCTCCCCCCGCAAGATGGCGGGGAGGTGCCGGGCCTTCTGCTCGTGGGTGCCGAAATCGACGAGGGTGGCCGCCAGAATCCCCAGCGTGGGCACGTTCAGCGACACCGGCATGTCGTAGGGCAGCGACTCCTCACTGAAGGCACGTTGATACTCCGGGGCTAGCCCGCCGCCGCCGTATTCGGTGGGGAACCCGATACCGGCGAAACCTCCGTCCCAGAGCGTGCGTTGCAACTCGCGCTCCACCTGCCGGCGGTTGTCGTCGAAGCGATCCGGCATCGTCCCCGACAATCTCGGCATTGCCCCGGCCAGCCACACCCGCGCCCGTTGCCGAAACTCCTCCACCGACTCGGTGGTCATGACGCCGTTCCCAGCAGTTGCGTGGCAATCCGCTCCGCGTGGTACTCGGGCGTGCCGTGAGTAACCCGGTTCACCGTGGTTCGGCGGAGATAGAGGTGGAGATCGTGCTCCCAGGTCACCCCGATACCCCCGTGCAACTGCACACAATCCTGGATCAATTCGGTGGCGTGAGGGCCGATCCATGTTTTGGCGGCACTCACCATCTCGCCCGCCGCCGGCGACCCACTCGCCACGGCCCCGGCGGCGGCGGTCATCACGGCATGACTGGCTTCCAACCACATCATGTTATCGGCCATCCGATGCTTGAGAGCCTGGTACGAAGCGAGCGGCCGACCGAAGGAGTACCGGTCGCTGAGGTACTCGAGGGTCATCTCGAACGCGCGGCTCATGGCGCCGACGGTTTCCGCACACTGCAACACGCAGGCGATCTGCAGTTGATGCTCAACGGCCGTGGCGGCATCCCCATCGGCCCCGACCCTCTCGGCCGGAGTGGCCACCACCTCATCGAAGTGCACCTCGGCGAAGCGTCGCACGAGGTCGAGGCCCCCGAGGGGGGTGACGGTAACCCCGGAAGCGTCCCCGGGAACGAGCACCTGCCGCAGACCATCCTCCGTGCGCACCGCCACCAGGAGATGCTGAGCCTGGGCCCCCGCCTCCACCGGCGAGGCCTGGCCCGACAAAAGAAGGTTCTCGCCGTCGATCACTCCCTCGACGGGGTGCTCGCCACACCACGCCGCCACCGTTTCGCCGCTGAGCAATCCCGGCAGCACCGCCGCCTGCTGAGCGGCCGAGCCCCCCGCCGCTACGGCGCTGGCCACCACGTTCACGGGACCAAGCGGACCGGGCGACACCATCCGCCCCATCTCCTCGGCCACCAGCACGAGGTCCATCAGACCCTCGCCGCTCAGGCTGCCCCCGCCCGCCTCCGCCGGCACCAACAGCGATGTCCAACCCAGTTCAGCCCCCTGCCGCCAATACGACGCGTCATACCCTGCCGGGGCCGACTCCAGCGAGCGCACCACGGGAATCGGACACTGAGCCGAAAGGAACTTGCGGGTGGTCTCCTGAAAGAAGACCTGCTCGTCGCTTGGCGCAAACTCCACTCCCACTCCCCCTGCTGGCGTGCCGTTGGCCGTCAAGAAACCGGAGTGTATGGTCATCTAACAGCAATGTCACTTCTGTGTAGGGAGATTCACGATGCCATCTCGTACGTTCGATTTCCCCGTCTTCGACGCCGACAACCATCTCTACGAGACCACCGATGCCCTCACCAAGTTCCTCCCTCCCGCCTACGCCGGGGTCATTCGCTACGTCGATGTAAACGGACGAACGAAGATCACGGTGAAGGGGCGGATCAGCGAGTACATCCCCAATCCCACCTTCGAACGCGTAGCGGCCCCGGGCGCACAGGAGGAGTACTTCAAGACTGGGAACCCCGAGGGCAAAACCCGGCGCGAGATCATGGGTCGTGCCATCGACGCGCCGGCCGCCTTTCGCGAACCGGGCGCCCGTCTCGAATTGATGGACGAACTCGGCCTCGACCGCGCCCTCATGTGGCCCACCCTGGCCAGTCTGGTGGAAGAACGCCTGCGCGACGACCCCGACGCCACCCACGCCGTGGTGCACGCCCTCAACGAGTGGATGCACGAGACGTGGACGTTCAACTACGAAAACCGCATCTTCCCCACCCCGGTCATCACCCTGCCGATCCTGGCGGAGGCCATCCAGGAACTGGAGTGGGTAATCGAGCGCGGCGCCAAGATCATCCTCGTCCGCCCGGCCCCCGTGCCGGGGTTTCGCGGCCCCCGCTCGTTCGCCCTCCCTGAGTTCGACCCCTTCTGGGAATTGGTCCAGGAAAGTGGCGTGGTGGTGGGCATGCACGCCTCCGATAGTGGCTACCAGCGCTACCTCAACGAGTGGGAGGGCGTGCGCGACGACGAGTTCACGCCCTTCCAGGGGGGCTCGGGCTTTGCCGCCATCACCGGGGCCGGTCACCGCTCCATCATCGATACCGTCGCCTCGGCCATCGGACACGGCCTCTGCACTCGATTCCCCGGCCTCAAGATCGCGCCGGTGGAGAACGGCAGCGGGTGGGTGCGCCCCCTCCTGGCCGACATGGCCCAGGCCTATGCCTTCAGCCCCCACCTGTTCTCAGAAGACCCCGTGGCGGTATTCAAACGGAACATTTTTGTGCACCCGTTCCACGAGGATGACCCCCAGGGGTTGGTGGAACTCCTCGGCGCCGACAACATCCTCTTCGGCTCCGATTACCCACACCCCGAAGGAATGGCCGACCCCCTCAGTTTCGCCGACGACCTCGACGGCCTACCCCACGACGTGATCGCCAAGATCATGGGCGGCAACCTGTCCCGCTTGATGCAGATGACCTAAACCCATCCCGCACGATGGGCCCCTCGCCGGCAAGCGGTCCCCGGGGGGTGGACCGAGACATGATCACCACGCCCCGAGCATTGTCAGTTCCGAGGAGGGGAGCCAACCATGACATTCCCAGGCACCCACGCCGTCACCCAACCCGACCATCCCGCGGTCATCATGGCCCACAGCGGAGAAGTGGTGACCTACCGCCAACTCGACGAACGCTCGAACCAGTTGGCCCATCTTTGGTACGAACGAGGCCTGCGCCCCGGCGACCACATCGCCATCCTCCTGGAGAACCACCCCCGCTATTTCGATGTGGTGTGGGCGGCGCTTCGTTCGGGCCTTTACTTCACACCGGTGAACTGGCATCTCACCGGACCCGAGGTGAACTACATCATCAAAGACTGCGGCGCCCGGGCCATGGTTACGGCGGCGACGATGGCGGAGCGCGTAGCGGGCGTGCGGGTGGAGATCCCCCTCGTGATAGACGGCGACATCCCGGGCTGGGAACGCTACGACGACGCGGTGGCCTCCCAGCCCGCCACGCCATTGGCCCACCAGCCCGACGGCACCGGGATGTACTACTCCTCCGGCACCACCGGGCAGCCCAAGGGCATCGTGTTCCCACCCTCGGACCGCATGGTCTACGACGAGCACCCGGTGCTGGCCCACAAGAGCGCGTTGGCCAACGGGCCCGAGGACATCTACCTCTCCCCCGCCCCGCTCTACCACACGGCCCCGTTGGCCACCTGCACGTTTGTCCACCGCGCCGGCGGCACCGCGGTGGTCATGGAACGCTGGGATCCCCTGGCCTGCCTAGAGGCCATCGAGCACTACGGCGTCACCAGCGTGCAGTTCGTGCCCACGATGTTCGTACGCCTGTTGAAACTCCCCCCGAGCCAGCGCGTGGGATACGACCTGTCCACCTTGCGCCTCGTGACCCATGCGGCGGCCCCCTGCCCGGTGGAGATCAAAGAACAGATGATGGAGTGGTTCGGCCCGATCATCTGGGAGTACTACGCCGGCTCCGAGAACGTGGGCTCCACGCTGATCAGCCCGCAGGAGTGGCTCACCCATCCCGGATCAGTAGGACAACCCCGCTTCACCACGGTGCACATCTGCGACGACAACCACCGCGAGGTGCCAGCGGGCGAGGTGGGCAACATCTGGTTCGACACCCCCGGCGCCCAGTTCGAGTACCACGGGGATCCCGCCAAGACCGCCGCCGCCCGCAGTCCGGAGGGATGGTTCAACCTCGGCGACGTGGGCTACCTCGACGACGAGGGGTACCTCTACCTCACCGACCGCCAGTCGTTCATGATCATCTCCGGTGGAGTGAACATCTATCCGCAAGAGGCGGAGAACACCCTGATCCTGCACCCTGCGGTGGCCGACGCCGCCGTAATCGGAGTGCCCAACGACGAGTTCGGCGAGGAGGTCAAGGGCATCGTGCAACTCCTCGACCCCTCCGGTGCCTCCCCGGCCATGGAAGCCGACCTGCTGGCGTTTTGTCGCCAGCATCTCGCCGCCTTCAAGTGCCCGCGTACTATCGACTTCGAGGCCGAACTTCCCCGGCAAGACACCGGGAAGCTGTACAAGCGATTGCTGAAAGACCGCTACTGGGGCGACCGCCCCTCCCGCATCGTCTAGGACACAGGCATCCCCATGACCCCACGCACGACCTCCTTCCCCGCTTTCATCCCCACCAGCGGTGCCCTCATCCGGAACAGCGCGCTGCAGTGGGGGCCCAAGACCCTGGCGGTGCTCGGCCACCAGCGACTGTCCTATGCCGAAGTTGACGAGCGCTCGGCCCGCCTCGCCCGCGGGCTCCTGGCGGCCGGGGCCGGCAAAGGCACCCGGGTGGCACTGCTGGCGGGCAACAGTCCCGAGTGGATCATCGGGTGGCTGGGGATCACCCGCATCGGCGCGGTGGCGATCCTGCTGAACACCTACAACAAGGCCGCCGAGTTGGGCTGGGTGCTGCGCCACGCGGATGCCCAGATGTTGCTCACCGTGGAAAGTCACCTCGGCCACGACTACCTCGACCGCCTCGAAACGGCGATCCCCGGGTTAGCCGAACAGCCGGCCGAGCGCATCTTTCTCGAGTCGCACCCCTACCTCCGCAGCGTGTGGACCTGGGGCGAGGCTCGACCGGCGTGGTCGCTGCCCATCACCGTCCTGGAGGATCGAGCCAACGCCGTCAGCGAAGGTCTGCTGCGCCAGTGCGAGTCCGAGGTCACCCCCGCCGACCCGATGGTGGTGGTTTATTCCTCGGGCAGCACGGCCGATCCGAAAGGGGCCATCCATTCCCACGGAGCCACCGTGCGCCATGCCCACAACCTGTGGCAGATGCGTGATCTCATCGATCGCGACGTGCTCTACACTCCCATGCCGCTGTTCTGGGTAGGTGGCTTCAGTTTTACCCTCGTCGCCGCGCTGCATGCCGGAGCCACCCTGGTGTTCGAAGAACAGTTCGATCCGGAGACCACCCTGGCGCTCATCGAGCAGGAGCGGATCACCCAAGTGCTCGGCTGGCCCCACATGGCCAAAGCCCTCGTCGACCACCCCAGTTTCGCCGAGCGCGACCTCTCCAGCCTGCGGTCGGGCTCCTACACCGCCTTGCTCCCCCAGGCCGCTCAAGCCGCCGCCGAGGTGCCCAAGGCCAACTCCCTGGGCATGACCGAAACGCTCGGACCGCATACCTTCGACGCCAAAGACCATCCGCTCCCCCCCGACAAGGAAGGGTCCTTCGGCTTTCCGGTGCCAGGTATGGAACACAAGATCGTGGACGTCGTCACCCTCGAGGACGTTCCCGTAGGCCAAAGTGGCGAGTTGTGGCTACGCGGCTATTCCCTCATGTTGGGGCTCCACAAGACGGAGCGAGACCACACCTTCACCCCCGACGGCTGGTACCGCACCGGCGACGGAGGCCACTTCGATGCCGATGGCCACTTCTATTTCACCGGGCGGCTGGGCGATCTCATCAAGTCGTCGGGTATGAACATCACGCCGCGCGATGTAGAACTGGTGCTCGAAGCCATGCCCGAGGTCACCATGGCCTTCGTCACGGGCGTACCGCACGCGGTGCGCGGCCAGGATGTGGTGGCGGCCATTGCCCTGCGACCTGACGCCACCCTGCCCCCCGACGAGGCCCGACGCCGGGTGAAAGAGGCGATCGCCTCCTACAAGGTGCCTCGCCACATCGAGGTATTCGCCGACCAGACCGACTTGCCCTGGCTCGACTCCGGCAAGATCGACCGTCGTCGCCTCACCGCCCTTCTCGAAGAGCGCCACGCCGAGGCCAACGAACCCTGATGGAGTTCGATCCCCTCAGCACCGAGTTCTTCGAGAACCCGTGGGAGATGTACCGGTGGTTGCGCAACGAAGCCCCCGTGTACCACAACGAGAAGATCGGCTTCTGGGCCGTCTCTCGCTACGACGACTGTGTGGAGGTGCACCGGGATGTCGCCACCTACACCTCTACCCGCGGACTCAACCTGGCGCAGTTGTGCAGCGCCGAGTTCGGGGCGGTCGCCCACACCACCGGCATGATGATCATGACCGACCCGCCGATGCACGAGAGGCTCCGCAAATTGGTGAACCGGGCCTTCACCCCCCGCCGCATCGCCGAGTGGGAACCCGTCGTGCGCGAGGTGATCGATACCCTCCTCGACACCCTGGCCGACCATCAGAGTTTTGACGCCGTGCACGACTTCGCCGGGCCATTCCCGGTGGAGGTCATCTGCACGATCCTGGGGGTGCCCGCGGGCGACCGCCAGCAGATCCGCCACTGGACCGATCGTATGCTCGAACTCGAACTGGGCAGCCCCTTCCCCACCCCCGCGGGCATCGAAGCGGTGATGGCCCTCACTCAATACACGCAGGATCTGGTGGCCGATAAACGCGCCCATCCCTCCGACGACATGATCGGACACCTCATCGGGGCCCAGGTGGAGCGACCCGACGGAACGGTGGAGCACCTCACCGACGTAGAGATCAGCCACTTCATCTCCCTGCTCACGGCGGCGGGTAGCGAGACCGTGACCAAACTGGTGGGCAGCGGCATCATGACCTTCGCCGAGCACCCCGACGAGTTGGCTCGACTGCAGGCCGATCCGACCTTGGCCGCGCCGGCGGTGGAGGAAGTGCTGCGCTGGCGGGCACCCTCGCAGTACCAGGGGCGCTACTCCCTCCACGACCGCTCCTTCCACGGGGTCACCATTCCCGCCCAGCAGCCCGTGCTGATTGTGACCGGCGCCGCCAACCGTGACGAGCGGGCCTACCCCGACCCCGACCGCTTCGACATCACCCGCACAGGGCCGCTGGGGATTTCCTTCGGGCACGGCATCCACTACTGCATCGGGGCGCACCTCGCCCGTCTCGAAGGCACCTACGCCTTCACCGAGTTCTACCGGCGCTGGCCCCACCTGCAGGTAGACCTCGAGGCGGTGCAGTACGTCCACATGGCCAATGTGGCTGGGCCATCATCGGTCCCGGTCACCATCCGTTAGGAGATCAGCCCATGGAACTTCGCCCCGGTCTGCGCCTCGAGAGCACCACCTGCGACACCCAGGTGGTGGTGGTCAAGAGCCCGAAGGAGGCCGTCGAGATTGACCTACGCTGCGGCGGTGCCTCCATGGCTCCCTTCGGCAGCGGAGGTGACCACCAACCCCGCACCGTCGCAGGCGACGCCGCTTTGCTGGGGAAGCGTTACGCCGACGACGACCTAGGCCTCGAACTCCTCTGCACCCAGGGAGGCGAGGGCCCCCTGTCGATCGGCGACGAACCACTGTTCATCAAAGGCACCAAGCCTCTGCCGTCCTCGGACTAGCCCACCACCACCCGTCGCCATCAGGCCGGCCGGGGAGTGACCACGGTAAAGGCCAGTTGGCACGCCGCCGCCAGTGGACCGTCGCGCTCGTCGTACACCTCTACCCGCACCACCACCGCCCGCGTTCCGCGGCGCAACACGTGACCGACCACGTGCGCCGTGGTCGTTACCGGACCGAGGTAGTGCAGGGTCATATCGCTGGTCACCACGATGCTCTGCTGATCCAGACCCATCATGGCGATACGGCCACCGACGAGGTCGGCCAACGTGGCGACGAGCCCTCCATGCAGTGCCCGACGCGGGCCGGTGAGGTATTCCGTGATCGGCAACTCCACCGCCAGGTCCGCCCCGGCCACCTCCACATCGGTGGTCGCAAACCCGCTCAGGAGATGGTGACCCGAGGCCAACACCGCCTTGTGTCGCGCAATATCAGCGGCCACGTCGCTCATGGATACTCCTTGCCAGAGTGGGGGTGGGATACAGGCGCACTCACCACGGGGCCTCGGTCATCCGGAGAGAGCCGCCGCCAGGGGCACGACGCCGGCCAATGAGCGAAAGACATCGTTCAGATGGGTGCAGGTGGTGAGGCCAGAAAACTCGGTGCGTACCTTCCGCGGCAGATCGGCCACCGACTCCCCCACAATCCGCCCGGCGCTCGCCAACGCCCGGGGGCACTCGGGCCAGGGGAGGGTGTGAGCCACCGCCTCTGAGGACAGCACCACCAGATGCTGGGGGTCGAAGGTAGCGGCCAGGGTGTACTCGTGCAGCACCTCCTCGGCGGCATCGAGCCCCATGTGACTGTCGCGGAAATGAACGTCGAGCAACAGCACCTCGCCGGTGGTGAGATCGAGACGGCGACGGCGGCGAACCGAACGCGGATCCATCGGCTCCATGTCGTGCCAGGCCAACGGATCATCCGACGACGACAAATCCGGGGCCGGTGGGCCCACCGGGATCGGAAAAATACCGGTGGATTCGAGGGTCCCGAGCATGGTGGCACCCCGCTCCCAGCCGGCGCACAAATCGGCCAGTCCCTCGGCACTGGATGGGGGTATCTGCCAGTCGTCGTCCATCTCGCGGGCGGATCCGTAACTGGAGATCAACGCCGCCATGGGTAGGTCGTCGAGGAGTTGATGCAGCACCGTGGCACCGGTCCGCTGACTGTCCAGCGCCTCGTCCAGACGCCGTCGAAACCCCTGGCTGGCGTGGGCTCCGATGAGCAACGCCACCGCCGGGACGGGGGGATCCGTCTCGATCGCACCGATGTGGCCGGTGGCGTCGATGGCCACCCGCACCTTTATCTCATCCACCACCACCACCGTGCCGTCGGCCTTGGTCAATAGATCACGGCCCGCCGCCACCACCACCGTCGGCTCACCTGGTTCCCCTCGGCGCTGGTCGACCGTGGTGGTGCGCCGCACCGAGGGACGTTGGCGCGCTGGCGTGCCCGAGAGCGGATGGCGCGGCCCGGTAGGCAGCGATGCCACCAAGATCGAACGCGCCGTCATGACGGCCCCGCTATCGGACGCACCATCGCCTCCTGGGCGAAGGAGGCCACCAACTCGCCGGTGGCGCCGAACACATCACCACGGCCGAAGGCGCGCCCGTGGGCCACCAGCGGACTGTGTTGGGCGATCAGCACCCATTCATCCAGCCGGAAGGGCTGATGGAACCACAACGAGTGCGACGTGACCGCCGTGTGCAAACTGACCGTGGAGGAGGCCTGCGACAGACCCTCGAAGGGGCGCAGGGCCGTACCGATGAGGGTGAGATCGCTGGCATGGGCCAGCAGCGCCTGATGCACCGCCGCCTCGGCGGGCACGTCCGCCACCCGCATCCACAACTCCAGTGAAGCCGGGCCCATCGCGTCACTGGCCAAATCCACCCCCCCGACGCTACGCACCTCCCAGGGAATCATCGGGTACGTGTGCGCCACCGCGTCGTGGGGACCACCAACCTCAGGCGGCCCGTGGCTGTGGTACGGGCCGGCCTCGGCGATATGCATCGAGACCAGCGCCACCGCGATCACCTTGTCGCCCTGCTGTGCCGTGATTTCCGTGCTGCCGAAGGTGCGGCCATCGTGGGTTTTGACCACTCGGTACTGCATGGGCTGACCCGTATCCCCCTCCCGGGGGAACAGCACCGTGATCGATTTCACCGACTTGTCCGGCGACGCCGTCGCGGCGGCCATGAGCGCCTGCGCCAAGATCTGCCCTCCGAACACCCGGTGGTACCCGATGTCGAGGTTGGATCCCTCCATCACCCCATCACGAACCGCCCGGAGTTCCAGACAGGCCAGCAGATCGTGGAGACCAAAGGCCATCAGCGGTCGCTCTCCAGTAGATCCGCCAGCACCACACGACGCAGCACCTTGCCGGTGTCGGTGAGGGGAAGGTCGTGACAAAAGACCACCACATCGGGCGTCTTGGACGAGCGTAGCGAAGCCCGGGCCCATTCCTGAAGTTCCTCCGCCGCCGCGATGGCCCCGGGCCGCAAGACCACCGCCGCACCGATGCGCTGACCCCACTCGTCATCAGGAATCCCCACCACCGCGCACGACCCTACGGCCGGATGCGCCAGCAGCACATCTTCGATCTCGGCGGGGGCAATGTTCTCGCCGCCGCGGATGATGGTGTCGTCGGCGCGTCCATCGATAAAAAGGTAGCCCTCAGCATCAACCCAGCCGCGGTCCCGGGTGGCGAACCACCCGTTGGCATCAAGGGCCACGGCATGGCCGAGGTATTCCCCCGAGACCTGATCACCCCGAACCCAGATCTCGCCATCGCGAACCTCCACCTCGACACCGGGCACCACTCGCCCCACCGAGCCGAGTCGCTCACCACTCCGGTGGTCCTCGGGGCCGAGTACCGCAATGGTGGAACTTGTTTCGGTGAGGCCATAGGCATTCACGAAGTCGGTGGTGGGGAAGGCCGCCAGCGCCCGGGTGAGCACGGTGATGGGCATCCGAGCACCGCCATAGGCGATCGACCGCAAGGTAGGGGTGGTGGCGATCTGGTGGTCACCCAACTGCTCAAGTACCCGGGCGAGCATGGTGGGAACCACCATGGCGTGGGTGATGCCTTCCGAACCCACCGTGGCGAGCCAGGCCTCCGGTGAGAAGGCGGGCAGGTAGACGATCCGTCGGGCGCCGTACACACTCGACACCACGTTGGCCACGCCGGCCACGTGATACGGCGGCACGCTCACCAAGCTGGCATCCTCCACCGGGGCGGCGGCGAAATCGACCGACCCGATCACGTAGGCGCTGAGATGGCGGTGGCGCAGCACAACCGCCTTGGGATCAGCGGTCGTGCCACTGGTGTAGAGCAACACCGCCACGTCGTCTCCGTCGGTCTCGCTCGGGGCAGCCTCCACCACCGACGCGGTAGCGGTATTCCATTCCTCCACCGAGAGCACCGTAAACCCCGCCCGCTCCAGCCCCTCGCCCGCCGGAGCATCGGCGATCACCAAGACGTCGTCGTGCTGCGCCAACAGCGCGCGCTGCGACTCGGCGCTCTGGCGATAGTTGAGGGGAAGAAACGGCACACCCGCCCAGGCCGCCGAAAACAGGGCCACCGGAAAGGCCAGATCGCTTGCCGCCACATAGGCGAGATGCTGGGCCCCGTGCCGCCGAATGACCTCGGCTCCGGCCCCGGCCCGGTCGTACAACTGCTGGTAGGTGAGCCCGCGCTCGGCGGTACCGATGCCCCGACGGTCGGCCATCGCTGCCACAATCATCTCCAGCAGCATCAACAGCGTCATGCGCTCATGCCTCTCGAGTGAGGAGCATGGCGCCCGCAATCGGGCCGCCACCGTTGGCCACCACCGCCACCTCCACGGTCTTGCCGGGTACCTGCCGGGCCCCGGCCTCGCCCCGTAATTGCAGCACCGCCTCATGGATGAAGCCGAATCCATGGAGGCGCCCGGCAGAAAGTTGGCCTCCGTGGGTGTTCAGCGGCAGTTCGCCCGCTAGGGCAATCCGCTCTCCCCCCTCGATGAACGGCCCGGATTCGCCCTTGCCGCAGAATCCGAGTGCCTCCAGCCAGGTCATGGCCAGGAAACTGAAGCCGTCGTACAACTCGGCCACATCCACATCAGCAGGCGTGAGGTCGGTGCGCGTCCAGAGATGGGCGCCGGCGTCACGGGCCGCCATGGTGGTGAGATCGTCGTACTGATCCCACGATGGCCGACCCCGCAGGGCCGAGCCGATGGCATCAACGCGGGCCACGGGATGATCCACGTTGGGGGCATGGCCCACCGCCGACACCACCAAGGCGGTAGACCCGTCGACCGGGGCGTCGCAATCGAAGAGATGGAACGGCGTGGTGATCATTCGGGAGGCGAAGTAGTCGTCCAAGGTCATCGGGTCGCGGTACACGGCCTGGGGGTTCAGCCCGGCGTTGCGCCGCGCGTTGATGGCGATCATGGCCATCTGCTCCGGCGTGGTGCCGAACTCATGGAAATGACGTTGGGCGTTGAGCGCCAACCAGTTGGCCGCCGAATAGGCCCGGAAGGGAATGTTCCACTGGAACGACCCCCCCATCTTCGGGGCCTTGCCGCCGCCCCCCATCCCCAGACCACCCATGCCGATGCCCTGCCGCCCCCCCGTACCCTGTTCACTCGACTCGGTGACCGTGCGGTACACGAGCACGTGGCGAGCTAAGCCGGCCCCGACAGCCAACACGGCGTTGTGGACCGCCGCCATCTGCGCCGCCCCCTCGATGCCCCCGGAGTGCCAGTTCAGCTTGAGCCGCAGGGCCTCTTGCACCTCGGGCGAACCGGGTCCGGCGAACCCGGCCCCGCCCATCCCACCGCCAGGATAGGTAGCCAAACCGTCCACCTCGGCCAGCGTGATCCCCGCATCGGCCACCGCCGCCAGCGAGGCGTCGATGGTGAGATCCAGGCCTCCTCGTCCCAGCCGACGCCCCACGGCCGACTGCCCGATGCCCGAGATCACCGCCCGGCGCTCGAACTCGGTCAACCGCTCGCCGCCACGGGGGTAAAGAGCGGAAACCACACATCATCGTGCGCCTCGAAGGTGACCTGCACCGCCATGCCGATGCAGACCTGCTCGGGCGGGCAACCGATCACGTTGCTGGTCATCCGCAGGTCGGCCTGCTCCGGAAAGCCGACGATGGCGATGGCGTAGGGCTCGCGGCCGCCATCCCAGGAGTGATGATTCACCGTCACCGAGTAGACCTCGCCGAGCCCGCTCACCGCCTCGGGGGCCACCTCCCGGCTCCCACATTCCGGGCAACGCGGCAGCGGTGGGTGCAGGTAGTAACCGCAGGCCTGACAACGCAGAAAGCGAAGTTCGCCGCGTTCCCCAGCCGTCCAGAAGAAACGATTCTCGTCATCGAGCCGCGGCAGGACCCGAAACGGGAGATCCGCCAACTACCTCCCGCCCAAGCGTTCAGCGAGGGTGATCGCCGTGACGATGCCCTCGTCCTGGAACTTGCCCGTGCCGTGACTAATGGCGGTGGTATCCACATCGATGGCCTGCGCCCGCAACGCCCCCACGGTGCATTCCTCACGGGGTCGGTGAGCGAAGGGGTCAAAGGTGAAGTTGGCCATGGCGTTGAGGTGCGTGATGCGGTTGATGTCCTCGTCGGGCAGAGCCCCGAGGAACTTCATGGCCATCTCGGGTGAGTTGGGCCAGGTGGAGTCGGAGTGGGGGTAGTCGCACTCCCAGTGAATCTGGTTCGGGTTCAGGTGATTCCGCACCTCGATGCCCACGGCGTCGTCGATGAAACAGGTGAGGACGTTTTCGTTGAACACCTGGCTCGGAAGCTTGTCGCCGAAGTCCTGGTTCGTCCATGCGTGATGGTGCTGGTACACGTAATCAATCCGCTCGAGGAAATACGGCACCCACCCGATACCGCCCTCGCTCAGCGCCACCTTGAGCCGGGGGAACTTGCGGAACACCGGCGACCAGACAAGGTCGGCGGCGCACTTCACGATGTTCATCGGCTGCAGCGTGATCATGGTGTCGATGGGCGCATCCATCGACGTGATCACCATTTCCGATGACGACCCGATATGCAGACAGATCACCGTATTGACTTCCTCACACGCCCGGAGGAACGGATCCCAGAAATCGCTGTGCCAACTAGGGCGGCCGAGCTTCTCCGGGTTCTCGGAGAACGTGACGGCGTGGCAGCCCTTCTCGGCCATCCGCCGCACCTCGGCCGCCATGATCTCGGCGTCCCAGATCGGTGGGATCGACAACGGGATCATGCGACCGGGATACGTGCCGCACCACTCCTCTACGTGCCAGTCGTTGTAGGCCTGAAGGAGTTCCAGGCCGATCTCCCGGTCGGGGCAGGTGTAAAACAACTGCCCGGTGAAACCGGTAAGGCTCGGGAAGTTGAGCGACCCCAGCAGCCCGTTGGCGTTCATGTCGTCAATGCGCGCGTGGATGTCCCAGCACCCCTTGCGCATCTCCGAAAAAGCCAGCGGATCCACGCCGTACTCCTCCGGCACCCGACCCGCCACGGCGTTGAGCCCCACGTTCGGGAGCGCGGCACCCTCAAACATCCACACCTCGCGGCCGTTGTCCATGACCTTGATGAACGGAGCCCGGGCAGCCGCCGCCTTGGACAAGCGCCCCTCGAAGAGATCCGGCGGTTCCACCACGTGGTCATCGACGCTCACCAGAATCAGATCATCAACGTGCATGCGGCTTCCCCTCGGAGATTCCAATATGACAGCGCTGTTAGATTAGCCTTTCCTATCGGCCCCGCAACACGCACTACAGACGGGAGGGGACGTGCCGGCGAAACCCATCCCCGCGCTGCGAACAACGCCGAATCACGACCACCAACCATGGCCCCGCCAAGAGATCTGAGCAGCGTTCCGCCCCTAGCCGAGGAAGTCCGGCGGCGGCCACCGTTCGGAAGCAACCCCGTGGTCGGCGAGCGCGGGAGCGACACCCAACGCCGCATCTTCGCCGCCGCCATCGAGGTATTCGGAGAGTTGGGTTTCAGCGGGGCTCGGGTTGAACTCATCACGGCGCGGGCCGGTTGCTCCCGCCCCGCCTTCTACCAGTATTTTTCCAGCAAGGACGACGTGTTCTGGGCCCTCGCCGGCCAACTCGGCCAGGAGATCGTGCACCTCGCTACCGCTCTCCCGAGGATCACACCCGACGCCGCCGGACTGGCCCGCCTCACCGAATGGATCGGCGAGTTCATGGACCTGCACGAAGCGTGGGCCCCGGTCTTCGCCTCGTTCCAGGCCGCCAGCCGAGGGCATGCCCCCCAAGCCCAGCGCTCGAGCGCCGTGAGTGATCAAACCGGCCTGGCGCTGTTGCGGGCCTTCGGAGCGCCCGCTGATCCTCGCCAAGGCACCCTCGTGACCGGCTTGGTCGCCGTGCTCATCCGCTGCAGTTTTTTCGCCGAGCAGACCCCCAGCGGCATGAGCCGCCAACCCCTCGTGGCCGGGGTGGCCACCTTGCTGCACCGAATCTTCGCCGGGCCCATCGCCGGGGTGAACCTGCTGCCCGCCCCACCCAGGCGGCCGGGCCGAACCACCTCGGCCCCCGCAACGTCCCCCGCCACCCCGCCGGTGGAGCGCCCCTTGGCGCGCCGGGGCGCCCGCACCCGCCAACGCCTGCTGGAGGCCGGGACGCAGGTGCTTCCCGCCCGGGGCTACCACGATGCCCGCGTCGACGATGTGGTGGCGGCCGCGGGCGTGAGCCACGGCACCTTCTACCGCTACTTCACCAACAAGGACGACTTCTTCCAGGTTCTCGCCGAAGCCACCTCCGGTCACATGATCGATCACCTCGACCGGCTGCACCTCGACCCGCAGGGGAACATAGAGGACCTCCGGGGATGGCTAGTGGAGTGGTTCGCCATCTACGAGCGCGACGGCGGGATCATCAGCACCTGGCAAGAAATGCAGACCAACGAGCGCTTGGCCGTCTTCTCGCGGGAGGTAGCCACCTCCGTGTACACCCGCCTCGTGCGCCTCCTGTCGCAACGCCCCTTCGGTGATCCCGCCGTGGATGCGGTGATGTTGCTGGCCCTGATCGAACGAGTGCCCTACAGCGTGTACACGCTGCACTTCACCACCCCCGCACCGGCTATCGAGGCGATGATCACCGCTATCCGTCGCGGCTTGTTAGTCCAACCCGAGTAAGCAAACCCCTATGGACTTCGAATTCACCACCGACCAACTCGAACTGCGAGCCAATGCCCGGGCCGTGCTGGAAGCGGCGTGCCCGGCGACGGTGGTACGGGCGGTGTACGAGGGCACCGGGGACGGCACCGCCCTGTGGGGCCAATTGGTGCAGCTCGACTGGCCTGGCCTGACCATCCCGGAGGAACACGGCGGGATGGGCTTAGGCATGGTGGAACTGGCCATCGTGGTGGAGGAACTCGGCCGGGCGGTGGCCCCCACACCGTTGCTCGCCACGCTCACCCAGTTCGTCCCGCTCCTGCGGGAGGCGGGATCTACCCGACTCCTCCACGAGATCGCCGCCGGCACCGGCACCGGCACGCTGGCGTTGGCCGAAGATGGGGTGTGGCACCGCCCCCGCATGCGCACCACGGCCCGACGCGATGGCCGCGACTGGGTGCTCAACGGCGTGAAATCGCACGTGCTCGACGGCACCACCGCCGATTGGCTGGCCGTGGTGGCGCAAGGAAACGACGGAGTCGGGGCCTTTGTGGTGCCCGCCGCCGCCGTGGTGGCCACCCCCATCGAGGTCATGGACCCCACCTTGCCTATCGCCACGGTGCTGCTCAACGACCTGACGGTGGGGGGCGAGGACGTCCTGCTCGAGCCCGGCGACCCGGCGGCGGCGTTAGCCATCGAGCGAGCCCTGCAAACATCGGTCACCGCCCTGGCCTGCTCCACCGTTGCCTCCTGTCGCCGCCTCTTCGAGATCACCCTTGACTACGCCAAGCAACGGGAACAGTTCGGTCGGCCCATCGGATCGTTCCAAGCCCTGAAACACCGCCTGGCCGACCTCTACCTGGCCGTGGAGCGAGCCGCCTCGCTGGCCTGGTTCGCCGCCCTCACCATCGCCGAGGACGACGACCGTCGAGCCGTCGCAGTGGCCATGGCCAAAGCCGCCGCCGGGGAGTGTCAACGGCTGGTAGTGCGCGACGCGCTCCAGTTGCACGGAGGTATCGGCTTCACCTGGGAGCACGACCTGCACTTCCTGCTCAAGCGGGCCAAAGCCGGCGACGCCCTCCTCGGAACCGCCGCCTATCACCGCGCCCACCTGGCGGAGCTCCTCGGCTTGGCGGCACCCGCATGAAGTTGCGCTTCGACGATGACGTAGAGGCATTCCGGGCTGAACTGTTGGCGTGGCTGGCCATCAACCGGCCCAGCGCCGCCGAGATGGCCGCCGAGCCGTCGGTATCCACCGGCCATGCCCCGCCGTGGGCCCGCCGCTGGACCCGCACCATGTTCGATGCGGGCTGGCTGGTGCCGGGCTGGCCCCCCGAGCGCGGCGGGCGCAACGCCGGGCCGATCGAGTCGCTCGTGTACATCGAAGAACTCGCCAAAGCGCGCGTGCCACGCACCACCAACGTGCAGGGCCTCGGCATCGTGGCTCCCTCCATCATCGACTACGGAACCGACGCGCAGATTCGCCACTACGCCATGCCGATCCTGCGGGGCGAAGCCACCGCCTGTTTGGGCATGAGTGAACCCAACGCCGGGAGCGACCTAGCCGCGCTCACCACCCGTGCGGTGCTCGAGGGGGACCAGTGGGTGATCAACGGGCAGAAGGTGTGGACCTCGGGCGCCAACTACGCCGACTTCTGCTTTCTGTTCTGCCGCACCGATCCCCACGCCCCGAAGCACCAGGGCATCTCGATCATCATCGTGCCCATGGATACGCCCGGGGTCACCGTCCGGCCCCTCCCCGAGATCATCCACCCCGACCAGCCCGATCTGAACGAGGTGTTCCTCACCGATGTGACCGTGCCCGCTCACCACCTGGTGGGCGAGCTCAACAACGGCTGGGCCATGGCCAACGGTTCCCTGGCTCATGAACGGGCCATGGTGTGGGTGAATGCGGTGATGGGCCTGGAGGAGTCACTGGCCACCCTCCTGGTGGAAGCACCGGCCCTGTTGGATCGACTCACCCCCATCGAACGCACCCTGGCGGTGGACCAGATCGTGCAGGTAGCCATCGACACCCAAGCGGCTCGTTGCCTGGGCTACCGCGGCTTCGCCAAGTTTGCCCGCGGGGCTGGCGCCCCCGAGCAGGCCCTCATGAAGCTCTACGCCAGCGAGGCCCGCCAGCGGGTCTCCCTGGTCGCCGCCGAAATCCAGGGTGCCGATGCCCTCGCCGCCGGGGGCGTGGCCAACGATGGGCACCACGCCGTGGATGAACCCCAGGGCACCTGGATGGAGCAGTACTTCCATTCCTTTGCCAACACCATTTCGGCCGGCGCATCGGAGATTCAGCGCAACATCATCGCCGAGCGCATCCTCGGCCTCCCCCGGAAGTAGGCGACGATGTCGCTCGAGTCGATAGGGGCGTTGCTAGCGGCCCGAGCCCACGACGACAGCCGGGGCCTGCAGAGCGAAGATGCCACCTGGACCTGGGCCGAAGTGGTGGCCGAGGGCGCGGCGCGGGCGGCCTGGTTCGTTGAGCACGAACTCGCCGGTCGGCACGTCGGGGTCCTGCTGGAGAACGTACCGGAGTACGTGTTCCTGCTCGGCGGGGCCGCCCTCAGCGGCACCGTGGTGGTGGGCATCAACCCCACTCGTCGCGGCCAGGAACTCGCCGGTGACATCCGCCACAGCGACTGCGCCGTCGTGCTCACCGACACCACCCAAGCGCCCCTACTGGACAGGCTCGACCTCGGCATCGAGGTGGTCGTTGTCGACGATCCGGCGTGGGCGGAGAGCATCAACCGCCACCGCGTCGCCACCGTACCCGCCGTGTTGCCGGCGCCGGAGGCGCTCTATCTCCTCATCTTCACCTCCGGCTCGACCGGCGCCCCCAAGGCCGTGCAAATGAGCCAGGGTCGGGCCGCCCGCACGGCCACCAAAGCGGCGGTGGCCTTTACTAGCAACGATGTTCTCTACTGCGCGATGCCGTTGTTCCACGGCAACGCCCTGCTGGCCAATCTGTTCCCCGCCGTGGTGTCGGGGGCATCGGTGGTGCTCAAGCGGCGCTTTTCCGCCTCGGCGTTCCTGGCCGACATCCAACGATTCGGGTGCACCTATTTCAACTACGTCGGACGGGCCTTGTCGTATCTCCTTGCCGTGCCCGAGACCGATGAGGACGCCCACAATCAACTTGTCTTCTGCCTCGGATCGGAGGCTTCCCCGCGCGACCGGCGCGAGTTCCGCCGTCGCTTCGGGTGCTACGTGGTGGAGGGCTACAGCTCGAGCGAGGGCGGCGTGGTGATCCAACCCGTGCGCGGCATGCCCCCCGAGGCCCTCGGACGCCCCGCCGAGGGGGTAGACGTGGTCGTCATCAATCCCGAAACCGGGGTGGAATGTCCGCCGGTCCGGTTCGGACCACAGCGACAACTGCTCAACGCAGCAGAGGCCACCGGCGAGATCGTGGGACGCGACGGGCTGGCGAGTTTCGAGGGCTACTACGCCAACCCAGCCGCCACCGCCGAGCGAAGTCGACACGGCTGGTACTGGTCCGGCGACCTGGCCTACCGGGACGAAGACGGCATCTTCTATTTCGCCGGCCGCACCGCCGATTGGCTGCGGGTGGACGGTGAGAACTTCGCCACCGCGCCGGTGGAAGCGATCCTCGAACGGTTCCCGGGGGTACGCGCCGTGGTGGTGTTTGCCGTACCCGACCCACACACTGGCGATCAGGTGATGGCAGCCATCGAAGCAGAAGCCGGGGTGGACATCGACCCGGCGGCGTTGTCCACCTTCCTCACCACCCAACCCGACCTCGGCACGAAATGGGCCCCCCGGTTCGTGCGGGTGGTGGAGGCCATTCCCCTCACCGCCACCGGCAAAATGGACCGCCAACCCTTGCGGACCCAGGGCTGGGACGCCACGGACCCCATCTGGTGGCGCCCCTCCCCCACCTCGGCCTACGAGGTGTTCACCCCCCACCACCGCGCCCGCCTGCGCCAAGCCTTCATCGACGCCGGCCGCGGCGGCCTGCTCACCCCTCCGGAGTAACGCCGCCGGCTAGGCCCGCTCGATACGGGCGAGAGCAGCCGCCAGGGTTGGGTCTTCACCCACCCGAAACGGACTGGCTTGGCCCGCGGCCTGGAACAGTTGCGCGATCCGGGTGGAGATGGCACTGGCGCGCACGAGGGCGAACACCTCGTACCAGGCGAGGTCCACCAGGGGCCGTGCGATCCCCTGCTCCAGCAAGGCCACCGCGTCTAGGTGGTTGCCAAACCCGGGCATGGCGAGACCGGTGAGGGTGGTCTGCAACGTCTCCAGCGCCAGAAACCAGCCGAAGTCCATCTCGGCAGGACCCACACTGGCCATGTCCCAGTCGATCACGGCGAGCGGTGTGTGGGTGTCGGCAGCGAAGATCACGTTGCCGAGGCGCACGTCGCCCCAG
Source organism: Acidimicrobiia bacterium (assembly GCA_009694375.1). Lineage (NCBI taxonomy): Bacteria > Bacillati > Actinomycetota > Acidimicrobiia > Acidimicrobiia bacterium. The sequence continues at coordinate 8,647 of SHVB01000010.1, read as the reverse complement.
AGGAGCGACGGGGCCGGTTCCACCTTCGGTCGGTTGGCCCGACACCACCGCAGAGCCTCGGCCAGGGCGGGGGGTGGGGCGGCCTCGGTGGCCCAGAGGAGGTAGTGGTCCCAGTAATCCAACTCGGCGGCGAGCCCGGCCCGCAGACCCAGACCCTGGTGGTCGGCCCCGTGAATCGCCATGACCGCCGTCAGGAAGGCATTCCACAGCGAGCGCCGAGCGTCGTCGCTGGGCAAGCTCAGCAGCCAGCCATCAGCGGGGGTGAACTCGCCGGGGATCGGCCCGGCCACACAGGGCATGGCCACGAAGGGATCGCCGAGGAACGACGGGTCGGGCTCGTAGCGGGCGGGCCCCGCCACGGGAACCCCCGCCGCCCCCACCGCGTTCTGCACCGCCGCCTGCTGCGCTAGGTCATAGGCGGGAAAGATGCCCGCCGACAGCGGGGGGAGACGGATCACCAGGTCGTGTTCCACGATGAGCGTCTCGCAGGACCAGCCCGGCGTGGGGCGCTCGATCGACCCCACCGAACGCCCCAACCATCGCTCGAGCCCGGCGCGCAGATCGTCGAGATCGCGGCAGACACTCAGGCTCACATGAAGCTCGCTTCCTCGGTGAGCCCCATCTCGGGGTGCGGACCCACGAAGAGGCTCTGCAGATTGCCGATGCCCACCCCCCCGCCGACGGGATCCTCCACGCGCACGAGGTTGTCGCGCATTTGGTGGATGCGATGGGCGGTGGCGGGCTCGGTGCAATCGGCGATGTGCTCCCCGTCCACATGCAGATCCCCGCGCCACTCGCCATGCCAATGGCCGTCGAAGCCGAAGTACAGCCCGGTCCCGAGATGGAACCCCGTATCGCCCAAGGCCCTCACCGTGAGCGGGCGCGCCGTTCCATCGGCCATCGTGCAGTGCAACAAGGCGGCGGTGAGTCGCCGATTTTCGTTCTGCACCTGGGCCTCGGGAACCACCGCCACAAAGGCTTCCCGGCGGCCGTCGGGGTGTTCGATCCCCCCCTGCAGTTCGATCCGTTGCCAATCACCGATGCCGTGGCGTTGGTAGTAGAGGTGGATCCCGTAGCGGCTGCCGTCGGGACGCTCACACAAGATGGGCGACCACATCACCGTGGTGGAAACCCCCGGGGGTCGGGAGGCGTCGGCCACATCCACCACCGGCTCCCCCACCATGTAACGCACACCCCAGGAATGATCACGGGTAGACACCGCGTTGCTGTCGTCGAATTCGTGCCGGGTACCGTCGATATCCACCCACCCCTGGGCGGTACCGATCTGGTGGTAGCGCACGATGTCGGCGTCGAGGCGCAACCCGTCTCGACTGCGATGCTGCTCGGGCTGTTCGAGCGCGGCGGGCACGGCGGCGTGAAAGGTCCACTCGAAACTGATGGGCACCACGTCGTTGGGGGCGAGGCTGAAGCGCACCTGCTGGAGTGGCTCGAGCACCTCGTAGCGGATGGGTCCAGTCTCGAGGTGGTCGATGGCCGGCATAAGCGCCCGGCTCGATCGCACCGTCCACTGCTGGCGACCCTGACTCACCCCGGCGTAGGCATCGAGCACCCCGCGGTTGGGGTACTTGCCCATCCCGAAGGCCAGACTCACCGACCCATCCCGGCGGGCCGCCATGGCGCACACCTTTTCGGTCCAGGACCGGTCGCTCTGCCCCACCGTGGCGAAGGTGTCGACAATCTGGTGATGAAACGTCTCGTCGGCAGGCACCAACGGTCCGAGGGTGGTCATCAGGCAGGGCCTTTCGGGAATTCGGATACGGATTGTGTGTACGGTCGGTAGCGATGGTGCTGGAAAGGGAAGCGGCGAGTTTGGACGGCGTGGTGGCGGTGGTCACCGGCGGGGGTGCCGGCATCGGCCGCGGGATCGCCCAGGGTTTGGCGACCTTCGGCGCTCGCGTGGCCATCTGGGAGCAGGACGAAGCCAGCGCAGCCGCGGCGGCGCAGGAAATCGGCGGACTGGCCTGCACCACCGATGTGCGCGACGAGCGTCAGGTCGACGAGGCGTTGGCCCGCACCGTTCGCCAACTCGGCCCGCCCACGGTGCTCGTGAACAACGCCGGGGGCGTGTTCTCCTCCCCCCTGCTCGACACGGCCCCGAAGGGCTGGGATGCCCTGCTGCGCGCCAACCTCAGCCAGGTGCTGTTGTGCACCCAACGGGTGGCCCGGGCCATGGTGGAGGCAGGCCAGGGCGGCAGCATCATAAACATCACCTCGATCGAGGGCACCCGGGCCGCCCCCGGCTACGCCGCCTACGCCGCCGCCAAGGCCGGGGTGATCAGCCTCACCAAAACCGCCGCCTTGGAATTGGCTCCCCACGGCATTCGGGTGAACGCACTGGCCCCCGACATCACCCTCACCGAGGGCATGGCCTCGGTGGCACCCCCCGGGGCCGAAGCGTCCTTCGCGGCGGTGGTGCCGTTGGGAAGGGCGGGGCACGTCGACGAAATGGCGGGGGCGGCGGTGTTCCTCGCCTCGGACTTGTCGAGGTATGTCACCGGGCAGACCCTTCACGTGGACGGCGGCACCCAGGCCGCCGCCGGCTGGTACCACCACCCCGACCACGGCCATTACGTCCTCGGCCCATCGCGCTGAACCCGGACCGGCTCGCCCGACGCCTCGGCAAGCCCCCCGGCGGTCATTGGGGGATCACCAGAGCGGGCAAGGGGTGGCGGAACAGCGCGGCAGCGTTTTCGCAGCACAGTTTCCGCCGCTCGGCCGGGGGCAGATGACCCCAGGCCTGCTCGATCACCGCTTGGGTATTGGGCCAGGTGCTGTCGCCGTGGGGATAATCGACCTCCACCATGATGTGATCCAGCCCAATGGTGTGACGGGTGTCGATCGTGGAGGGATCGTCGATGGTGCAAAACCAGAAACTGCGGCGCAACACGGCGGCGGGATCCTCGTCCCAACCCATGCCATAACCGGAGCGTTCCACCAGATTTTCGAGCCGGTCGATCAGCATCGCCACCCATCCGATTCCCCCCTCGGCCATCGCCACTTTGAGGTTTGGAAAACGTACCGTCCACCCCGCCCATAGCCACTCCGTGCAGGCCTGCAGGGAGAGTTGGCTGAACAGCGTGGCAACGAGGGGGACGATGGCCTGGTCGCAACCGGGGGGAATATCACCCATGCCCGAGGACCCCACGTGGAGACACACCACCGTGTCGGTAGCGGCGCAGGCCTCCAGGATGGGCGCCCAGTACTCGTCGAAGATCGACGGCAGCCCAATCTGGTGCGGGCGCTCCGGCAGGGTCACCGCCCGGAAGCCCCGTTGCGCGTTGCGCCGGATCTCGGCTGCGCCGACCTCGGGATCGGTGAGCCAGGTGATCCCGAGCGGGATGATGCGGTCCTGGTGCGGCTGCCACCAGGCGTCATACACCCAGTCGTTGAACGCCCGGGTGGTGGCCAAACCCAGGGTCGGGTCTGAGCATTGCGAATACACCCGCCCGCAGAACCCGGTGATCATCGACGGAAAACTCATCGACGCCCACACGCCGTTCAGGTCCATGTCCTGCACCCGGGCATCCACGTTGAAACACCCCGGCCGCATCTGATCGAAGCGAAATGGCTCCAGCGCCACGGTCTCCGGCCGACGCCCCACCACCGCGTTCATCCCCACCTGGCTATGACGTTGCCCGTCGAACTCCCACACCTGCTGGCCCCGACCGTCGAGCACGACACGCGGCGCTCGCTCCTGCAGCGATGCCGGCAAGCGGCCCTCGAACATGTCCGGCGGCTCCACCAGGTGATCGTCGACCGAGATGATGGTGGCGTAGCGGTGACGCGGTTCCGGTTCGGGGAGGAACAACTCGGGGTTCAGCGCCGGCATGTCACTGCAGGATCGACGGGTCGGCTCGTAGCTCGCGTCGGGCCATGGCCTCAAAGAGCCCCGGGAAACTGACCTGCGCGAAGGGCGCCGCAAAGCGCTCGAACACCTCCGGTCGTACCGGCACCCCACCGCCCATCGCCTCCACGTGCCAGGCCTGTCGGCAACGCCATTCCAGCACCACGGCGCGGTGATGGGCCTGCGCCATGTCCTCGCCCACCACCAACACGCCGTGGTTGGCCAGTAACGCGGTGCTGGCATCGCCCAGCGCCGCTACGCAGGCCCGAGCGTTATCCAGCGCGTCTACCGACCCACCGAAGTCGTCGTAGAGGGCTGGGTCGCCCGGCATCATGGCGGAGGTTTGGTCGTACACCGGGGGCACCCGATGGGCATCAGCCCACAGCGTGCCCCAGCGCGGATGATTGTGCAGAGCCACCCCGATGTCGGGGCGTTGGCGGTGCAGCTCGATGTGCAAGGTGATCGCCGGGGTCACGGTCCAGCGGCCCTCGAGTACGTGGCCATCGCCGTCGATACGCATGATGTCGCTGGCGGTCACTTCGTCCCAGGTGAGACCCCACGGATTCACCAGTAGCGTGCCGTCGGGTTGGCGGGCGGTGATGTGCCCGGCGAGGTGGTCGTCGTACCCCTCCCGGAACAGCATGCGGGCCAGCAGGGCCACGGAGGCTTGGGGCGTCATGGACGGCAGTGGGGGTGCCATCAGGCGACGCGGTTTCTCAACACCACTCATCGGACCCCCTCCCGGTCTGCGGTCGGCGAGAGGCTACCGCAGCGTCCAACGGCGGGAGCCAGAGCCAAGGAGCGGCCACCACGACGGCGGCGGGCGGCGGTGCCTACGATCGGTCCATGACCATCGTGAACCATGTGGGCCTGTGCGTGACCAACCTCGAACGGTCCCGCACGTTTTATGAGCAGGTTTTGGGGTTTGTGCATCACTACGACCTGTCGGTGCCCGACGCCCCCGCCAGCCAACTCCTCGAGATCAGTGCACCGGTTGGCCTGCGGGCCGTCTATCTCCTCCACGGTCACTTCACCCTCGAACTGCTCCACTTCGATCGCTCCCACAACGACCCGGCGCGGCCACGCTCCTTCACCGAACCTGGCCTCACCCACCTGTCGTTCTCCGTGCCCGACCTCACCGTCGCCGCCGAGAACGTCCTCGCCCACGGCGGCGAGGTCTTGACCCACACCGCGGTGGGCGGGGTGGCCATCATGGTGCGCGACCCCGATGGCCAACTCCTCGAACTACTCGCCCCCACCGACCACTAAGGGCGCGGGAGTTTCAGGGCCCGGTCGGCGATGATGTTTTTCTGCACCTCCGTGGTGCCGGCCCCGATCGAGGTGAATCGCTGCCACGGATAGTTGTGGGCGGCGTGGCCGCCGTTAATTGCCTCGGGCCCTCCCTTGGCCAAGATGCCGAGCGGACCGAGCAGATCGATGTTCAGTTCGGCAAGAGCCTGGGAAAGATGGCTCCACTGAAGTTTGGCGATCTGGGCTTCGGGGAAGGACCGCTCGCCCTTGAGCACCTTAGAAAGAGCCCGGGCGTTCAGCAGACGAGTCAGTTCCACCTGGGCGTACATCCGGGCGATCCGGTCGCGCAGGTCGGGGGCGAGGAGCGCATCGGGGTTGTGCTCTCGCGCCGCTGCGATCATCTCGTCGAGTTCGGCCCGCAGACCGATGGCGATGCCCCCCGTCCCCGCCCGCTCGTGGGTGAGGGTGCCCATGGCTACGTTCCATCCGTCACCTTCCTCGCCCAGGCGGTTGGCCACCGGCACCCGGGCGGCGGTGAAGGACACCTCACAGAACATGGCCTCGCCGGTGATCTCCCGGATGGGACGGCACTGCACCCCGGGCGTGTGCATGTCCACGATGAGCGCCGTGATGCCCTCATGCTTGGCCCCCCGGGCAATGGCACTGGGATCGGTACGCACGAGGAACAGGCCCCAGCGGGCCAGATGGGCGGTGGAGGTCCACACCTTCGTGCCGGTCACCACGTACTCGTCACCATCGGCGATGGCGAGAGTGCGCAGGTTGGCGAGGTCGCTGCCCGCCTCGGGCTCACTGAACCCCTGGCACCAATGGTCGGTGGCGGCAATGATCCCCGGGAGCCACTGTTGCTGCTGGGCCGGACTAGCCCACTGCATGATCATGGGGCCGATCTGCCAGATGCCGTTGGCGTTGTAGATGCCCGGCGTCTTCGCCCGGGCCATCACCTCGGAGTACACGACGTTCTGCATGGTGGTGGCCTCCCGGCCCCCCCAGGAGCGCGGCCAGTTGATCGCCGCCCATCCGCCCTCGTGCAGACGTTGTTGCCAGGCCTGCCGCCTCGCCATCGTGCGACTCGTCTCGTCGCCGTGATCGGCCCCGATCTCCCCCTGATCGATGAAGTCGGGAAGGTTGGCGTCGAGCCACGCCTGCAGTTCGGCCCCGAAGGCTTCATCCTCAGCCTGATACGCAAAGTCCACGTTGGCCAAACTAACAAGAGCGTCACCTAAGATCCGCTCCGTGGACTTCACGTTCAGCCCCGAGCAGGACGCCTTTCGGTCTGTTACCCGTTCATTCCTGGCCGAGGAAGCCACCGGCGGATACGTCCGGGCGATGCTCGACGACGAGCGCGGCTACACCGATGCCCTGTGGGGCCGGGCCGTGGCCCTCGGTTGGCCGGGCCTGGCGGTGCCGGTGGCCCACGGCGGGGCCGGGCAAGGAATGCTCGAACTGGTGATCCTGAGCGAGGAAATCGGTGCCCTCCCCCTCCCCGGCCCGTGGCTGTCGTCGGTGGTCGCCGCCACCCTCCTGGCCCGCCGCCTACCCGACCCCCTCCTGCTCCCCCATCTCGCCAACGGTTCGCAGCGCGCCACGGTGGCGGTGGAGGAGACCGGCACCCGCAACCCCCTCGAGAGCATCACCACCACGGCGCGACGGCGCGGTGATCAGTGGCTGCTCAATGGCCTGAAGCCACTGGTGATCGACGGCCATACCGCCGATCTGGTCTACGTGGTGGCGCGCGACGGCGACGGGTTGGCGACCTTCGCTCTCGATGACCCCCAGGGTGAGTTGGTGCCGAACCTGGATGTGACGCGCAAGGTCGCCCGCCTCGTCCTGGAGGACCGACCGTCGCGGCGCGTGGGGCCCGCCCATGACCAACGCTCGCTGCTGGCCCGGGTGATCGACGACATCGGTATCGCCGTGTGCGCAGAGAGCGTGGGGGCCAGCCAGCGAGCCCTGGAGATGGCCACCGAGTACGCCAAACATCGGGTGCAGTTCGGTCGCCCCATCGCCACCTTCCAGGTGATCAAGCACAAGATCGTCGACATGCTTCATCAACTCGAACTGGCCCGAGTGGCCACGCACTACGCCGGGTGGGCGAGCGCGGTGGAGGACCCCGGGCGAGAAGCCGCCGCCGCCATCGCCAAGGGATTCGTCGCCGAGGCCGCCACCATGATCACCGCCGAGAACATTCAGGTACACGGCGGGGTGGGGTTCACCTGGGACGTCGACTGCCACCTGTTGTTTCGACGGGTGAAGGCCAACGACATGCTCTTCGGACGCCAGGGATGGCAACGCCAGCGCCTCGCCGATCTGGTGATCGGCCCGGCCTGACCGTGCGGGCGGCGTTCGCCGACCACTAGCGCCCCGGCAGTTCGTGCTTCACCACCTTGCCGGTGGCGTTGCGCGGCAGTTCGGTGACGAAAGTGACGCGTCGCGGCACCTTGTAATCCGAGAGACGCTCCGCGCACACGGCGATGAGTTCCTCCGCCGATACCGTGGCTCCGGCCACCACCACCACCCAGGCGGCGACGTCCTCTCCGAGGACCGGGTGAGCGATTCCCGCCACCGCCGCCTCCCGCACGGCGGGATGCTCGTAGAGCACGGTCTCCACATCGGTGGCGTGCACGTTGTTGCCGCCCCGGATGATCACGTCTTTCTGACGACCCACGATGTAGAGGAAGCCGTCTTCATCGAGAAAGGCCAGATCACCCGAGTGCAGCCATCCCTCCCGCCAGGTAGTGGCCGTGGCCTCGGCATCGTTGAAGTATTCGCGCTCGCGGCCAGGGTTGCTCACCAAGAGTTCGCCCACCACCCGGGCGGGTTGCTCCTCGCCCTGATCGTCCACGATTTTGAACTCGGTGGGCGCCATGGGCCGACCCACCGAGCCCACCCGCTTGGCCTGCTCCGCCGGCGGCATGAAACAAAAGGCGGGGCCCGCTTCGGTCATCCCCCACGAGTTGGACACCATGGCGTTGGGGAGCTTCGCCTGCAGCCGCTCCAGGGTGGACGGCGACACCGGGGCGCTCCCCAGCGGACACATCGTGATACTCGAGAGGTCGGCGCCCTCGAAGCGGGCGCTACCGATCAGCAACTCGGCCATGGCGGGCACGAGGAAGGTGGCCGCGGGACGGTGCTGCTCCACCGCGTCGAACCACTGCTCGGGATCGAAGCGGGGTAGATAGAGCAGCCGCATCCCGAGTTTCATGGGGTTATAGGTGGAGGCGATGCCGGCAAAGGTGAACATGGGCGAGGCGTGCAGCCACCCCGCCCCCGACCAACGGGGGAGGCCGTTGGGCATCATGGCGGCGTTGCGATGACGCACCACTACTCCCTTGGGACGCCCCGTGGTACCCGAGGTGTACATGAGATCGGCCATGGCATCGCCGGTGATGGGCACCTGGATGGGTTCGTCGCCGCCCACCCCGACGTCGTCCCAGGAAACCAAACCGGCCTCGGGGGTACCGGTGGTCACGATCACTCGCAGTTCGGGCAGGTCCGGGCGCGCCGCCACCA